>JAYWEV010000228.1:0-3541 GCA_043779145.1 Aestuariivirga sp.
GCGGAAAATGTTATCCACGAAGAACAACACGTCTTGGCCTTCATCGCGGAAATGTTCAGCCACTGTGAGGCCGGAGAGTGCCACACGCGCACGCGCACCTGGAGGCTCATTCATTTGGCCGTATACAAGTGCTGCTTTGGAGCCTTCGCCGCCGCCCTTCTTGTTCACGCCGGATTCAATCATTTCATGGTAGAGATCGTTGCCTTCACGGGTGCGTTCACCCACGCCTGCGAACACCGAGTAACCACCGTGCGCCTTGGCCACGTTGTTGATGAGTTCCATGATCAAAACAGTTTTGCCCACGCCTGCGCCGCCGAACAGGCCAATCTTGCCGCCCTTTGCATAAGGTGCGAGAAGATCAACAACTTTAATTCCGGTCACCAGAATTTCAGCTTCGGTTGATTGTTCAACAAACAATGGCGCATCTTGGTGGATGGCGCGTGTGAGCTTGGTTTTCATCGGGCCTGCTTCATCGACAGGTTCACCGATCACGTTCATTATGCGGCCCAATGTTTCTGGGCCAACTGGCATCATAATGGGCGTGCCGGTGTCATAAACCAATTGACCGCGAACCAGACCTTCGGACGAGTCCATGGCGATGGTGCGCACGGTTTTTTCACCCAGATGCTGGGCTACTTCGAGAACCAAGCGGTTGCCACCATTGGTGGTTTCGAGCGCGTTCAAAATTTGTGGCAACTCGCCATCAAACTGCACGTCGATCACAGCGCCTGTGACTTGCGTGATGCGGCCAACAAGGCCTGTGGATTTTGCTGCGACAGCTTTTTTTGCCATGATGAAATAACCTTTCAGTTTCTATTTTTTGCAGCCAGCTTTGTAGTTGGCGTAACCCTCAATGCTGTAATAACCAGTGCGCTTGCATTGTTTTGTTGCATTCGTGCACATCTCGGTTCCCCCGCCCCGTTTCATGCAGATCTTGTGACCCCAGTCGCAGGAATCAACACAGCTACCGTGAATGTGTGATTCCAAGTTTGGCTTAATGTTGGCGGCAAAAACTCCGCTGATTGTCATTGCTGTAGCAAGCGAAGTTGCCAAAATTGCTCTCGTCATTTCGTTTTTCCTTCTCTACAGCGCTTCCGCGCCTGAAATAATTTCGATGAGTTCTTTGGTAATCTGGGCTTGGCGCTGACGATTATATTTAATCGACAGCTTATTGATCATATCGCCCGCATTGCGCGTGGCATTGTCCATCGCACTCATGCGCGCACCTTGTTCGGAGGCAGCGTTTTCGAGAAGTGCGCGGAACACCTGGATTGAAATATTACGGGGCAACAAATCGGTCAGGATTTCGCCTTCATCTGGCTCTGCTTCATACACCGCACCACCGAGATCAGTTGATACACCACCAGCCACAGCAGCAGGGATCATTTGCAAAGCTGTCGGCTTTTGTGAGATCACTGATTTGAATTCAGCAAAGAACAAGGTGCACACATCAAATGCGCCTTCATTGAACATCCGAATGACGGTGGAGGCTACACCCGTTGCATTGTCATAACGCACGGCTTTTTGACCGCGAAAATCAACGGCTTCAACGATGTATTTTCCGTATACACGCTTCAACGCATCATTGCCCTTTTTGCCAACCGTCATCATCTTCACGGTCTTGCCTTGAGCCATCAGCCTTTCAGCATGTTCACGCGCGAGACGTACGATGGAGGAGTTGAACCCCCCGCAAAGGCCGCGCTCTGCAGTGCAGATCACGAGCAAATGTGTTTGGTCTTTGCCGGTTCCCGCAAGAAGTGCAGGAGCGCCAGATTGTCCAGCCACAGCACCAGCCAGATTGGCCAGAACCACTGCCATGCGCTCAGAATATGGGCGGGCGGCAACGGCTGCTTCCTG
Source organism: Aestuariivirga sp. (assembly GCA_043779145.1). Lineage (GTDB taxonomy): Bacteria > Pseudomonadota > Alphaproteobacteria > Rhizobiales > Aestuariivirgaceae > Aestuariivirga. The sequence goes on from JAYWEV010000228.1 coordinate 1,858, forward strand.
CGCACGGCGCAGTTTTGCTGCGGCCACCATTTGCATGGCCTTGGTGATTTTTCTGGTTGCCTTGACCGAGGCGATACGGTTGCGGAGGTCTTTAAGACTTGCCATCTTCTAACCTTTAAGCAAATGCCTTGGCGAATGCGTCCACTGCTGCTTTGAGCTTAACACCCGTGGCATCAGAAATGGCTTTCTCGTTGCGAATAGCATCCATGATGTCCATGTGCTTATCCTTGAATGCACGCAGCAAACCATCTTCAAAGTCGCGCACTTTGTTGACTGGAATGGCATCGAGATAACCATTCACGCCAGCATAGATCGCAACAACCTGTTCTTCAGTTTTGAGCGGTGAGAATTGTGGTTGCTTGAGCAATTCTGTCAAACGCGCACCACGGTTCAAAAGTTTTTGTGTGGATGCATCAAGATCAGAACCGAATTGCGCAAACGCCGCCATTTCGCGGTATTGTGCAAGCTCACCCTTAATCTTACCAGCAACCTGCTTCATGGCTTTCACCTGAGCCGCAGACCCTACGCGTGACACGGAAAGACCTACGTTCACAGCAGGTCGGATACCCTGGTAGAACAAATCAGTTTCCAAGAAAATTTGACCGTCGGTGATCGAAATCACGTTGGTTGGAATGTAGGCCGAAACGTCGTTGGCCTGGGTTTCAATAACCGGCAGTGCCGTCAAAGACCCAGCACCTAAAGCATCGTTCAACTTGGCAGAACGTTCCAACAAACGAGAGTGGAGATAGAATACGTCGCCAGGATAGGCTTCACGGCCTGGTGGGCGACGCAACAAAAGAGACATTTGGCGATAAGCCACAGCTTGCTTGGACAAATCGTCATAAGCAATCAAAGCATGCATGCCATTGTCGCGGAAATATTCGCCCATGGTGCAGCCTGTGAAAGGTGCAAGATATTGCATCGGTGCTGATTCAGAAGCAGTCGCTGCAACAACGATGGAATACTCCATGGCGCCGGCATCTTCCAAAATCTTCACGAATTGGGCCACTGTAGAGCGCTTCTGGCCGCAAGCGACATAGACGCAGTAGAGCTTTTCTTTATCAGGGCCATTAATGTGAATGGCTTTTTGGTTCAAAATTGTATCGAGAATAATCGCAGTCTTACCAGTCTGACGATCGCCAATGATCAATTCGCGTTGGCCACGGCCAACCGGGATCAAAGCGTCAACGGCTTTAAGGCCAGTCGACATTGGTTCGTGAACTGATTTGCGCGGAATAATGCCAGGCGCTTTAACGTCTACGCGTGAGAATTTCTTGGCCTTGATTGGGCCTTTGCCGTCAATTGGGTTTCCGAGAGCGTCAACAACGCGGCCCAACAATTCTGGGCCGATTGGCACTTCAACGATTGCACCAGTACGTTTAACGATATCGCCTTCTTTAATGTCACGGTCATTACCGAAAATAACCACACCGACATTGTCAGTTTCAAGGTTCAGCGCCATGCCGCGAATGCCGCCTGGGAATTCAACCATTTCGCCGGCTTGAACATTATCAAGACCATAAACGCGGGCAATACCGTCGCCTACAGAAAGCACTTGGCCAATCTCAGCAACTTGGGCGTCTTTACCGAAGTCCTTAATTTGCTTTTTTAGAATTGTCGAAATTTCAGCGGCGCGGATATCCATAATCAGCCGGTTCCCTTCATAGCAGTCTTGAGATTGGAG
>JAYWEV010000229.1:0-3537 GCA_043779145.1 Aestuariivirga sp.
AATGGCATAGCCTTCACTTTTGCCCGCGCGGCTTTCTTGGCCATGGGAGCACTCTCCTATAATCATTTGTGTACTGATAATCAGCACACGGACTATAGCGCAACTGATTCGGTTTTGGAAATGGTTAATAAATTATTGCAACTATTGGTTAATATTGAGCTTTTTCCGCAACAAATCGTTGACCGATTGCGGATTGGCCTTGCCTCCAGTGGTTTTCATCACCTGCCCTACGAACCAACCGAGCATGGAGGCTTTCATCTTTACGGCTTCGACTTTGTCTGGGTTTGCGGCGATGATCTCGTCGACGGCCTTTTCAATGGCACCCATATCGGTGACTTGGATCATGCCACGCACTTGCACGATTTCAGATGGGTTACCGCCTTCGGTCCAGACGATTTCGAATAGGTCTTTGGCAATTTTGCCTGAAATGGTTCCGGCTGAAAGCAAATCTACGATCCCGCCGATTTGCGCGGCTGAAATTGGCGATGTGTCGATGGCTTTGCCTTCTTTGTTCAGGCGGCCAAAGAATTCATTGATCACCCAATTGGCCGCAATCTTGCCATCCCTGCCCTGGGCCACGGTTTCGAAGAAATCGGCTGAAGGTTGCTCCTGCACTAATACAGCCGCGTCATAAGCTGACAGATTATAGCTGCTCATGAAGCGGGCTTTTTTATCATCAGGCAATTCGGGCAAGCTCGCCTTCACCGAGCTGATCATTGCAGGATCAAGCCTCAGGGGCAGCAAATCCGGATCGGGGAAATAGCGATAGTCATGCGCTTCCTCTTTCGAGCGCATCGAACGCGTCTCGCCCTTCTTGGCATCATAGAGCCTGGTTTCCTGATTGATAATTCCGCCATCTTCCAGAACGCCAATCTGGCGGCGGGCTTCATAATCAATCGCTTGGCCGATGAAGCGAATTGAATTTACGTTTTTGATTTCGCAGCGCGTACCAAATTCGCCGCCCGGTTTGCGCACCGACACATTCACATCCGCCCGCATGGAACCCTGCTCCATGTTGCCATCACAGGTGCCGAGATAGCGCATGATCTGACGCAGCTTGGTGACGTAAGCTTTGGCTTCATCGGCCGAGCGCATATCAGCGCGCGACACAATTTCCATGAGCGCGCAGCCAGAACGATTGAGATCAACATAACTCATATTTGGATGTTGATCGTGAAGCGATTTTCCAGCGTCTTGTTCCAAGTGCAAACGCTCAATGCCAACTTCAATTGATGTCTCCGCATCAAGATCAATCGTCACAACGCCCTCGCCCACGATGGGTTGTTTGAACTGCGAGATTTGATAGCCTTGCGGCAAATCTGGATAGAAATAATTCTTGCGGTCAAACACCGACACTTCGTTGATTTGCGCTTTGAGGCCAAGGCCCGTGCGCACCGCTTGCTCCACACAAAATTCATTGATCACCGGCAACATACCGGGCATGGCGGCATCAACGAAACTCACATGATCATTCTGCTCACCACCATATTCAGCCGATGCGCCAGAGAACAATTTGGCTTTGGACGAAATTTGGGCATGGACTTCCAAGCCAATGATGATTTCCCAATCACCGGTGGCGCCCTTGATCCAATCCTTCTTGTCGGCAACGCGCAACGCCGATTCAGCTAAACTACCCATGGTTATTCGTCCTTGATTTGGCGCTGTCGTAATGGAGACGGGGGCGGGATTCAAGGGGGATGGGTTTTGGGTGTTATCGCTTGTGGCAGGCTCCCCCTCAGTCCTTCGGACAGCTCCCCCAACAAGTTGGGTGAGCGCGATGTTTGATTTACCTCGAAAATAAAACTATTTACCCTCCTCCCAGCTTTGCTAGGGAAGGTGCCCGAAGGGCGGAGGGGGGGCTGGTATGGCGCCATATTTTAGCGTTGGTTTTTTGGTCGGTTGATTGTTGGCTCGCAAATAGTACAAAGCAGATCGAAGCGCTTTTGAATGAGAAAGACTGGATTGAGATTTGCAAAGAGACCACAAAATGAAAAAGAAGTTATTCAACAGCGACGCCTTTGAAGCTATTCACGCATCGGCGAAAGCTCTGCACAAAGTTGGCGCTATTGATAAGGCCACTATGCGCAGTTTTGATGAATCATGTTTGACTGCCACGCTTGAATTTACACCGCGTGAAATTCAGAAATTACGCAAAAGCAACCGCGTCAGCCAGCCTGTATTTGCGCGATATCTAAACACCAGTGAATCAACAATTGAGAAATGGGAAACCGGAGCCAAGCGCCCAAGCGGCATGGCGTTGAAGTTGCTTACAATTGTGCAGAAGCATGGGCTGGAGTTTTTGGGGTGAGGATTGCAGTGCGAAAGTGTTAGATAGAAATAATTAAGTGCAGTGGTACCATAATTCTGGCAACCAAAGCGAAGCGACTACTTGATTAGTTTAAAGTCCTATTAAATGGGGTGGCACCGTAATCCCATTTGATAAACCAATTCTTCAGTATGCGCTGCACGGTTCACCCCTAAACTTCAGCCATAAGGTGCGCCTGCGACGCGTCAAGCAAAATTAATGCAATCAAAGGGAAGCGTCCCATTTGTTACGCTTGTGTTTACAAATTCAGCCAAATATGATCGTCAATCCTGCAATACTACGGAGCTCACTGATGGATATACTGAAATGGATCGCACTTGTCGTGGTTGGCCTTGTCGCCACTTTTGCAGCAGCTTCGGCCTTTGGCGCGTGGCGCTGGTCGAACACGACCGACGCTATGGTGGCAAATTTGAATGCGGGCCGTTTGATCCCCGCCACAAACCGTTACCACCAAGCTGAACTCACCGGCCTGCCCGCACCTGTGCAGCGTTATTTCCGTGCCGTGTTGGCCGATGGCCAATCAATAGTGACGGCTGTAAAACTAACCCAAAGCGGCATCTTTAATTTGGGTAAAATTGAAGCGCGATGGAAGCCGTTTACCGCCGTGCAACACTTTACCACCGCGCGGCCGGGCTTTGTGTGGAATGCAAAGATCATGATGTTTCCCGGCATTCCGGTGCGGGTGGTGGATGCGTTTACTGCGGGTGAAGGGCTTCTACGTCCGACGATTTTAGGGCTGTATTCGATGGGCACAATTCAAGGCAAAGGCGAAATCGCGCGCGGCGAATTGCTGCGCCATTTTGCCGAAAGCGTGTGGTTTCCAACTGCACTTTTGCCCAGTCAGGGCGTGGTGTGGCAGGCGGTAGATGATACGTCCGCTAAGGCCACGATGACAGATGGGCCGATCAGCGTGACCATGCTGTTCCGCTTTGGCAAAGATGGCTTGATTACGGCCATCCACGTCGAAGGCCGTGCGACGACGGTGGGCACTGCCACCGTGCTAATGCCGTGGGAATGCCGCATGTCGAACTACCAGACCCGTGACGGCATGCACGTACCCTTGACGGGCGAGGCATTGTACGTCACTCCACAGGGCGAAAAACCCTATTTCAAAGGTACCATTGATACGCTGGACTATGAATTTGCGCCATGACTACGGTCGATATCGGGCGGTACTTTCGGCCGGTGCTAATCCTGTCACTTCCATTCGA
>JAYWEV010000230.1:0-9296 GCA_043779145.1 Aestuariivirga sp.
TAGACATTAGTTCACCTCATCCATGCTAAAGCCTTCTTCTTCACGGCGACGATCGCGGTCATCGCGGCGACGCATCATGGCAGAAGGACCTTCTTCAAACTTCTCAACGGCAATTGTCAGACACCGAATAATATCTTCGTTGATCGACATCTGGCGTTCCATTTCGGCAATGGCCGAATGTGGGCCAGAAATATGCAGGAATGTGAAAAACGCTTTGCGATTTTTCTTCATGCGGAAAGTGAGAGACTTGATGCCCCAGCTTTCAACGCGCTCAACCTTGGCACCGCCAGCCACGAGAACGCCCGTAAATTGCTCCAGAAGCGCATCAACCTGCGCCTGTGTTGCATCCTGGCGAACCAGGAATGTGTGTTCATAAAGACCCATGTGGGTTTAACCTTTCTCTGTTTCGTTTATCTTTGCAGCACCAGCGCAGAGCCTCAAACAAACCTGGAGTTAAGGTTCGAAAGACCGGTCAAGATGAGCGGAGACACGGGAAGCCGGGGTTTGAGGCCCTAGGTGAGTTTCCCCACCCCTTCCGTTCAGCCCCCAGCGGGAACTTCAAGATGGCGGGTCTATGGCGGATATCAGGGCTTTAGGCAAGGCCAGAAAATAAATTCCCGATTTTTGAAAATAGTTCTTGCTTTGTTCTTTGATTAGGACTATATGTGGTTTTCTTCGGTTCGCAAGAACCCCGCTGTTTGACATTGTAAATATTTTTTCCCTCGGGCGATAAGGGCACGCCACGATCCTCGGCTGGACGCAGCTGGGGGGGTGGAAATACCTAGGTTTCAACGCCAGACTGATTGATCTGCGATCAGCTTCGCTTGGTTGCCCTCCCTCACACATCCAAGGGAAGGCGCTTTTCATAGGCATCTTTGTAAATGCGCCAGTGATCCCAGAAATTCTCGATTTTCGTTGCTGACAGACGCGCCGCCAGCACATCAAGATGCGCATGCCAGCCAGTGCTGACCCCCACCATCATGCCGCGGTTTGGCAAGTCTCGGTGCGTGAGAGTGAGCAGAACCTTGGTGCCCGCGGGCTTCAATTCGAAGACCACCTCAGTATCATTCCACAACATGAAGCCGAGCTTGTGCGGCGGGTCACACTGCGTGATGCGGGATGGCAAATGAGATTCGGAAGAAGGCATTGTATCGGGCCGCTTGCCGGGAGGCGTGGTGGTTTCGTCATGATGCCACACTAGTTCACAAGGCGCACCCACTTTCAAATCCATATCGCCAGAGGCCAGCCACTGACGGCGCATATCACTTTTGGTGAGATAGTCCCAAACACGCTCGATGGGGCCGGGCAAGAGCCGTTGCATTTCAAGCGTGCGCGGTGCCACCAATTTGCCGAAATCTTGTTCTGCGGTGATGCTCATTTTTTTACTCCTAACTTTGGTTTGGGTTTTGATTTTGATTTTGATTTTGCGGCGTCCTCGGCTGTAAGCAACGCTTCGAGGGCATCGAGACGGTTCGTCCAGAATATTTCATAGAAGGCCAGCCATTGATGCGCATTGGCCAAAGGCCCTGCGTTGAGGCGGCAAACATGCATGCGCCCGCGCACATCACGCCGCACGAGGCCCGCAGCTTCCAGCGCTTTGATGTGTTTCGAAGCTGCAGCAAGCGACATCTCAAAGGGCTCGGCCAGTTGCGAGACGGTGCGCTCGCCTTTGGCCAGCTGCGCCAGCATCTGCCGCCGTGTTGCATCGCCAAGCGCGTGGAAGACGGTGTCGAGCTGTGATGTCTGATATTCAACCATAAAGTTGAATATATGTTGTGTAGAAATAATTGTCAACTGTTTGGTTGAATATACTTTATTCGAGGCTAAGACGCTGGGTAAAGAGACTGCAAGGATGAAGCAGTTGACTTAGTGTAGTTCTTAAACTACAATATTCCTTCGTGATTGAACTCAAACAAACCGAAACATTTCGTCTTTGGGAATCCAAACTCAAAGACCGCCGTGCGCGAACAATCATTGCGACGCGGTTGATGCGTTTGGCGGAAGGTTTGGCCGGAGACGTGGCACCGATTGGTGAAGGCGTGAGTGAACTGCGCATTCAATATGGCCCCGGCTACCGCGTTTATTTTCAACGGCGCGGCGACACCATCATCGTGTTGCTCTGCGGCGGCGATAAGGGAAGTCAATCGCGTGATATTACAACCGCCAAAATACTGGCGCGTGAATGGAGAGATTTAAATGGCTGAGAAACTCACGACTTATGATCCCGCTGCGGCGCTGGTGGATGATAACGAGATCGCCTATTTCATGTCCGACGCTTTCGCTACGGGCGATGCGGGTTATATTGCCAAATGCTTAGGCGTTGTGGCACGTGCGAAGGGCATGGCAGAGATTGCGAGCCAAACGGGCCTGTCACGCGAGCAGCTCTACCGCTCATTCAGCGAAAACGGAAATCCAACGTTGAAGTCAACGCTTGCTGTGATGAAGGCGCTGGGGATTGAGCTGAGTGCGAAGGCGGGATGAGTTTTGTGGGGTGTCACCGAAATAGAAGGCAAAGACAATGAAAACTAATCCAACCATTGGAAGTTATGTAGACCAAGAAGACCGTGATCTTACCGAATCCCTTGAGGCCGATGACGCGGTATTCAAAAGCAATTTCACTTCGGCGCGAAAAAAACAAATCGAAGCCATGGCCCGCGCCACAATGAATGATGAGCGCGAAAAAATCACATTGCGCATTTCACGCAATGATTTGTCACGCATCAAATCCAAAGCAATGCAAGAAGGCATGCCTTATCAGACGTTGATCAATTCGATATTGCATAAGGCGGTGAGTTAAGTGGGGTGGAGTTGTAGCTCTAAGTATGTTTGGTGTTGAATAATTTGATTTTCAATCAATCATCCGTCATCCCAGCGAAAGCTGGGAACCAGCTTCGGATACAAACTCATGAATCACTTTGAAAAGCACCCCGCCGTCTACATCATTGCAAACCGCTATCGCGGTACAATTTATATCGGCGTCACGAGCGATCTTTGGAGCCGCGTTGCCAATCATAAAAATAAATCGACTCCGGGGTTCACTTCAAAATATGGTTTGAATAAACTTGTTTGGTATGAGCACAGGTTAACAATGGAAATCGCAATTCGGCGTGAGAAGCAGATGAAGGCGTGGAATCGGGATTGGAAATTTGAGCTGATTGAAAAAATGAATCCTGATTGGGTTGATTTGCATGATTCAATTGATGCCCTTGCAACATTGGTCGAGGAAGCTGGATCCCAGCTTTCGCTGGGATGACGGTGTTAGGGGGATGAGTTTGGTGGGGTGTCACAGAAATACACGAGATTCGAAATGGAAGTTTTGAATTGCCTTAGAGCCAAGAATACTGCGCTATCAAACTTTGCCACATTGAAAAAACGTCGTTGCAAATAGTTAAATACTCGATGTCACTTCCAGTACCCACTTCCAGCATCACTCTAGGGCTACCACCATACGGACCTTGCCCAAAGCCGCCCTGTCCGTAACCAGTAGATTGAGTTCGAACGTTAGCTGAATGGCTTGGTGAATTGGGAACGCCGGAAGGGCTATGGAGTTTAAAGTGCTTACCAGCGTTGGCTATATCGCGGATCAAACCAAAATTGGCATTACTCTGTTGCAGCGAATTCGCAAAATCACTCGCTTTTGAGACACTCAGAACGTTATTATTTTTTTGGTATGTGAAAATTGCAACAATGGAACTTTCATGTGCATGAAATACCCAATCGTGCATATGAAATAATGACGTTGCGCTATGTAAAGCAAGGCGAAGGTCTGCTACATCTCGTCGATAGGCATCACAATCTGGGATGACCATACCATTCCAAAAATCGCCGACTGTCTTGAATTGCTGTACTATTGGCATCCCAACTCCAATTCTGTCAGTCCAATCCAAAACACACTGCTAAAGTTTGTTGGGCTCACCCCCGCTCCATCAACCCCACAAACCGTTTGAATAAATAATGCGAATCCTGCGGCCCGGGGCTGGCTTCGGGGTGGTGTTGCACTGAGAACACGGGTTTGCCTTCTAGGGCTATGCCGCAATTGCTTCCGTCGAAGAGTGAGACATGCGTTTCCACCACACCCTTTGGCAAGCTATCGCGGTCCACCGCAAAGCCGTGGTTCATCGAAACGATTTCAACCTTGTTCGTGGTATAATCCTTCACCGGGTGATTGGCGCCGTGGTGGCCTTGGTGCATCTTCATGGTTTTGGCCCCCAAGGCCAAAGCCAGCATTTGATGGCCCAAACAAATGCCGAAGACGGGTTTTCCGGAATCAACTAACGCGCGAATTTCGGGCACCGCATATTGACCTGTGGCGGCAGGATCGCCAGGTCCATTGGACAGGAATATGCCATCAGGCTTCATCGCCAAAATATCAGTGGCCTTGGCGGTGGCTGGCACGACTGTGACTTTGCAGCCTGCGGAGGTGAGGCAGCGCAGAATGTTGCGCTTCATGCCGTAGTCGATGGCAACCACGTTGAACTTGCCTTCGCCGTGGGTATATCCGGTTTCCCAATCCCACAGCTTCTCATCCCAGTTCATACGTTGAGTGAGGGACACATCCTTGGCCAGATCAAGCCCTTCAAGTCCGCCCCAGGCTTTGGCCATGGCGGTGAGTTTTTTGATGTCGAACTTGCCTTTGGCGTTATGGGCGATCACGCCATTGGGCATGCCCTTTTCGCGGATAAGGTTCGTGAGTTCGCGTGTATCAACGCCCGACAAGCCGATAATGCCGCGAGCCTTCAACCATTTGTCGAAATGGTTTTTCGCACGGTAATTTGCAGGCTCAGTGACGGGCGCTTTGACGATGCAACCTTTGACGGCGGCTGATGCTGCGAGGTTTGTGGTCTCGCCGTCATCATCATTGGTGCCCACATTGCCAATGTGTGGGAATGTGAAAGTGACGATCTGGCCTGCGTAAGATGGGTCAGTGAGGATTTCTTGATAGCCTGTCATGGCAGTGTTGAAGCAAACCTCGGCCACCGCCTCGCCTTCTGCGCCAAAACCATAACCTTCAATCACTGTGCCGTCTGCCAGAACCAGAACGGCTGTAATTTTGGCAACATCCCAATCGCTGAATTGTGGGCGTGGCTTGGCCTTGGCTTTAACTGGCATTTTTGAGTCTCCGGGATTTGGAGTTGGTTAGGGGCTGGCCCCCTCCCCGTCAAGGTTGCAGCCTATGCAGAATCCGCCTATTCCCCATCTTTTTGATGAGGTTCAATATGTCTCTGCGCGAACAAATCACTGCTGATATGAAAGAGGCCATGAAATCTGGCGATAAACGCCGCACCGCAACTTTGCGTTTGATGAATGCGGCAATCAAAGACAAGGACATCAACAGCCGTGTCGATGGTCATGATTCACCGCTCACCAATGATGCGGGCATCATGGAACTGTTCATCAAGATGGTGAAACAGCGCCAAGACTCAATTACCGCCTTTGATGCGGGGGGACGGCCCGAACTTGCGGCAGCTGAGCGCGAAGAAATGGCGATCATCCAACATTATATGCCAAAGCAAATGAATGATGATGAGGCAAAGGCTGCTGTGGCTGGCGTGATCGCCGCTGTAGGGGCGACAAGCGTCAAAGACATGGGCAAGGTGATGGCTGAACTTAAGGGCAAATATGCCGGCCAAATGGACATGGCGAAGGTTGGCGGCATTGTGAAAACGTTATTAGGGTGATATTATTTCGCGCTATAAATCCTTTGGAACTTTTCTAGCACAATCATCGTTTAGATCCATAGGGCGTTTTAGGAGATGAATGATGAGAAAATTATTATTGTCAGTAGTAGCCGCAGTATCGTTAGGCGCTGGAATGATTGCAACCGCTGGAACGGCGGATGCCTATCACCACGGTTATCGCCATAATGGCGTTGGGTTTGGACTGTTTTTCGGCTCACCTGGATATCACGGCTCGCCATATTACGGAGACCGGTTCTATGGCGACTCGTATTATGGCCATCGCAGCTGGCGTCATGCATACAACCGCTGCCATATAGGCAAAGTGCGTTATCATGGTCGTTGGCACAAGGCCCGCATTTGTAACGGCAAAGTTGCGCGAATTTATTAATTTAAATTAATTGCGTTAAATAATTTGAGGTTCTGCTGAGCAAACGCGCAGCAGAACCTTGATTTTATCACTTTATAGTTTTCGAGCATAATGTGTTTATAAGAAAACCATTTGGCCTTCTTGGAAGTCGGATGGCTGGTTTCATCTAAACCATACAACTCTAGATAATATTAGTTGTAACCTTAACATTGCCAGCAATCGAATGTGAGTATGGGCAAACGATGTGGCCGCGCTTGATCAGATCTTCTGCTGCAGCGCGTTCCATGCCTGGCAGTGAAACTTCCATGAGCACTTCCAGCCCAAATCCTTCGCCATCATCGCGCGGCCCAATATTAATATGCGCTTTCGTGGTGGCATTGATTGGCATGTCGATCTTGGCCTTGCCAGCGGCAAACCGCATGGCACCAAGAAAACCAGCTGAGTATCCGATTGCGAATAATTGCTCAGGATTAGTCCCCTTACCACTACCGCCCATTTCAGTTGGCGTTGCCATAATGAAGGTGAGGTGGCCATCGTCTGTTCTGGAAAAGCCTTGGTCGCGTCCGCCGCCTGTGGATGTTGCATGGGCTGAATAGGCTATTTTCATCTTAAGCTCCTTGTTGATTGATTACAAAAATAAGGGCCACCATTTAAAGGGCGGCCCTTACCGTGAGAAACCAAGTTGCCTCACGAATACGGTTGGTCAGAGGGAAGCTGTTCCCGCAGATCCAATGATCCGCACTGCGATAGAACCTGTAATGTTGAACTCACTCGACATGGGATCACCTCCTTTCAGTTGTTGACGACAATTCAAATCCTAACTCTTGCGCGATTTTTTGCAAGAGCCCAAAAGGTTAAAAAACCATGGGAAGCAAAAATGCCACACGCCGATCTGATTATCACCAACGCCCGCATTGTTACGATGAATCCAGCACAGCCCTTTGCGCAAAGCTTGGGCGTGGCAGGCCATAAGATTATCGCCATCGGCAGCAACGAAGATCTGGCAGGTTTTAAAGCCAAACATACAAAGATGGTTGATGCCCAGGGTAAATCTGTAATCCCCGGCATCATTGAAGGCCATGTGCATTTGTTTGGCGGAGCAGCAGAACTTGGCGGATTAATGCTGAGCCATGTCAAGAACTTGGCTGAGTTTCATGATTCAGTTTCTCAATACCGCAAAGTCCATCCAAACGAGAAGATTGTGATTGCACATGGTATCGCCCATGCGAGCCTTGGCAAGGATGGGCCAATCACCAGGCAGATGCTTGATAAGATCGTTCCGGACATGCCGTTTTATGTAAACTGCTTCGACCATCATACCGCTTGGGCCAACACCAAAGCGCTCGAAGCCGCTGGCATTATGCGCGGCCGAGAACTTCCCGTCGGCAATGAAATTGTGCTCGACTCGGAGGGCAACGCCACGGGTGAATTAAAAGAGCCAGCAGCTTTCATGCCAGTGCAAGAACTTGGGCCCACAGGCGGCCGCGAATTCTTAGGCATGAACACCGGTGAAAACCCCGTGCCACCTGCCACACCAAGCATGCGCGCCAATGACGAAGCGTTGATGAAAAAGGGCATCGCCTATGCCAATTCTCTGGGCATCACCACCATGCATAATATGGATGGGAATTGGTATCAACTGGAGCTGCTGAAAAATATTTTAGATCGCGGCGAGTTGAACGCCCGCATGGAAATTCCGTTTCACCAGAAAAACTATTTCGAAATTGCGCGTGTTGATGAAGCCGCAGAAATGCATGCGCAATACAAAGGCGATATGCTGCATTCTGGCCGCGTGAAGATTTTTATGGATGGCGTTATGGAAACGCTGACGGCACTGATGCTGGATGATTACCCTGGCCATCCTGGAAATACGGGAGCACCCCTGTTTACGGCCGCGCAATTTAATGAACTCGCCACGCGCATTGATAAACACAAATTACAAATCAGTGTGCATGCCATTGGCGACGGTGCAGTGCGCCGAACATTGGATGGTTATGAGATTGCGCAAAAAGCCAACGGTGTGCGCGATTCGAGGCACCGCATCGAGCATATTGAATTGATCGCGGCCATCGATATTCCGCGCCTGAGGCAGTTGGGCGTTATCGCCTCACTTCAACCTGTTGCAGGTGTTGGCGTGCCGTGGACGCCAAAAGAGCCCATTCTTACGCGTCTGGGCGATAAGTTGCCGCTGTCATATCCATGGCAAACCATCCGCGAAACCGGTGCAACCGTTGCGTTTTCGTCCGATTGGCCCGTGGCCCCGCTTGATCCATTCTTAGGTTTCAAAGCGGCCATGACGTGCGATCACTTCGGCCAAAATCAGAACTTGATGGATACGTTGCACGGGTTCACCGCTGCGGGCGCAATTATGGATTTTACAGAGGATCGCAAGGGGATGTTGAAGGTGGGGTATCTGGCGGATATTGCGGTTTTGGATCACGATTTGGAGCGGACGGCGGCTGAGGAGATGGATGGGGTTAAGCCGGTGATGACGGTGTGTGATGGGCGGGTGGTGTTTGAGGGGTGAAATCCAGTCGAGGAATTTTTATATTTTTAAAATGCCCTTTTTTACAATCCAATGACTCTGTTCCAGTCGGCAATATACATATAAAGCCGCTGAAATTCGCTGGGCAGAAGCATTCTATTATGTGCGATAAAATTTCTGGACTTTTCAAGCTCATCCATTCTTTGTTTGAGCCAATGCTGTGTGGGGATAACATCTTTAAAATGCTCCCACTTCTCGATTATGATTTCTGCAAGTTGTCCAAAATCAACGAACCCAAGTAGATCTGCCTTTTCACCCTCAAGCCAAGAATCCTTTACCGCAGTATCACGGCGTGACTCAGCATTTCGTCGCACATTCTTGGGAATATTATTCTGCCAGTCTGGACCTTCTTTTTCAAAGAGTGCTTCTCTAATAAAATCACGAATCTCATTTTCGAAACAAAAAAGGACAGCATAAAGTCTCGACATTTCAATTGCTGCATTTCTGCGCTGAATGCCAAATGGTGCTAAGGCCTCGTTCATAAGGTTTTGTTCGGAAGTGGAAATATCTGCGCCAATCCTAATTCCAGCCAACCGAAAGGGCTCGGCTTCCGCTTCAAACATTAGCCCCCTAAACAAGAAGTCTCTCAAGTCATTATTTGTCAAAGAGATGTACCCGCAAAGATTTGAATATCGCATTATAAACCTCGACATCTTTGGTCGCAGGTAGATGCACTTGAATGTTGTAGTGCAAGGTCGGGCCATTA
>JAYWEV010000231.1:0-23887 GCA_043779145.1 Aestuariivirga sp.
AATGCTAGAGCCAGCCCATCGTCGGAGCGTAGCGCAGCCCGGTAGCGCACTAGTCTGGGGGACTAGGGGTCGCAGGTTCGAATCCTGTCGCTCCGACCATTTCAACAAAAACTTGCCCGAAAGTTTAAGGCCGCAAAGTGCTTTTGATGCGGCGAAGAAGCCCCGTTGGCGCATATATTAAAGTGATTGTGCGGCAGATTCCAAGATAGCAGTGAATATCAAGCCAGTTGGCGTATTCGCGCTGGAGATGAAGCCTGCTCCGCAACTGTTTCAATCGGTTGCCACCGGAAATAGACTCGTGCATTTCCAAAGTATCCATAAGAACCTCGGGTATATTTGTCATTTTGAGGCCGTGTGAATGGGCCATTTGTTCTAACGCGTAGTCTTCAGCTGCTGGGTAATCTTCTGAATATAGGCCAACTGTTTTAAACACTTCCAAACGCGCCATCATTGCCGTGTGCGTGATCGGAGCGTTGTAGCGCAGAAGCCTAGCGCAGGCCTGCCAAGTGTCAGGGAGCTTGGCCTCCATGACCCGACCCGAGACTTGGAAAATATACCTGACCCACGTACTTACAATCGAGATTTCAGGATTATTCTTTAGAAATGTTAGCTGCTTGCTAAATCGGTCTGGCGCGCAAGTATCTGCATTATCGATCAAAGCCACGTATTGCAGATTTGTTTTCATGATTGCACGCAGCCCCACATTCAGAGCAGCAGTGCGACCAACGTTATGGGGCAGGCGAGTGATGTGCGCATCAATCCCTTGTGTGAGGTTTTCGTAATCAACCAAATAGGGCGTTCCATCATCAATCACAAAAAGCCTGAAAGGTTCGGTTTGCGCGCGCAAACTATCAAGCGTCTGTTTGATTTCATCGTGCGGCCTATAGACCGTAAAGAGCACAGCAATTTCACATGGAGCGGAGGCCATTATGTGCGAACCTTCATCGGAAAAAAGATTCCAAAAAGCGATGGATCAACGCCAATTCTTTTGCGTAAAAAATAGATGCTCAGGCAATTCCACACAATAACTCCTGTTGCATTAGAAAGCGCCGCTGCAATAACCCCATATCTTGGTATGAAGATGAATTGCAAAACAAACACAAATACATAAATCACGGCGAGCATACGGGCATAGACAGTTTCAAGCGATGTCATTTGCATAAGATAGGCAGTGGGACCCGAGACCGCATCAATCATCGAACCAAAGGCCAGGATAAGTAAAATATAGTATGCGGATGTGAAGCTAGGATTGAAAATTGAAAGCAGAACATTGCCAGTCAGAACCAAAAACAAAAAGCCAAGAAAAGTGACGACAGCAATAGCAATGACCATTTGGCGGCATAGTTTTTGAAGTTCTTGTGTTTGTTTTTTCTCATAAAGAGTGGCCATGATGGGTGCAGTTACTAACCCGCCCGCAATTAAAACCAAGCTCAATAGTGAGGCTGTCTTTTGAGCCGCAAAATATGCACCAGTTTCACTGCCACTCACAAGAAAACCAACAACCACGACATCCATCTGCTGGATCATCGCAAATATAATGCCCGCACCCCAAAGCGGTAAAAGACTTTTTCGAGTGCCAGCCCAATCCGATACAGCAGGCAGCAAAATCGTATTCTGTTTCAGATTGGAATAGACAACCGCAACTTGCAACGCCAGTAAAGCTAACAAAACAAAGGCGCAAATATAAACTGCCAAACTGCTACCCAGCGCATATCCGCACCACACAGTCACAAGAGCAAAAACTGGTGCCAAGATGCGCCATAAAACATCACGGGGCAGCATCGAAGCAACCACACTGTTTTGGGCCCGCAATACGCCTGCCGCAAAATCACCGATACAAAACGTAGACGCCAAAATCGCAACCACGAAGTAATTCCGTTCAGACCCTACCATCCAAAAATGATCAGCCACATAGCCCAAGAACAGCGCAACAGTTATGCCGACTAAGGTGAGCTGTGTGCCCATCTTAATCGCCCCATTTGCATACTCGGGCAGGCCTTGTGCCAAATATTTTGGCCAGTAACGCATAATCGCAGTGGAATATCCAAATCCCGCGAATGCAGAAACAACAACTGCTAAATTAAATGAAAAAGCAAAGACACCATAGTCTTGAGCATTTAAAAGATGGGCGAAGGCGACAAACATGAGATAGCTAAGGCCGGCACCAGAAACCTTTATCAACAACGAAATCATGCCCGAACCAAGCAATTTGCTACGAAGCAAAGATTTCACGCTTCCTACTTTTTGTTGTTCGATATTTAAATTCACGTCTTCCAATTTCACACCAAAGTATTGCGCGCTGGTGGGTCTACAACATTGGAGCTTAACGAATTCGTATATTGCAACGTGGCAGCGGCAAGCCCCCACATCATGCCCATCATCCAATAATAGTGGCGCCAATGCTCAGTATCGATTTGTATGCCTTGCAGCATAACATTTACCAAGCATGAAAAAACGAGAATGGCATGATTTTGATAGGGCGAGCGCGTTATCACCGTCCGAAATCCAACATAAATATTGCTGCAAAACAAACAGAAATATGAAATCCCAGCCAACCAACCTCCTATAACAAAGGAATCGATGAATGTGTTGTGAGGGTTTTCGCCAAAGATTTTTGGAAATTCGAACGGACCCATGCCCAAAGGGCGATCAAGCAGCAACGGTATCGCGTTCAATTGGTTGCCGAACCGACCGCGTTCACCGCTGTCATAGTTTTTCGTCAGGGTAAAACGGTCAAGAAACAATGCCTTCATGTCTGGAGAGGAGAGCAGCAAAATGAGGGCAACAGATAAAAGTGCCAATCCAACCAGAGACAAAAGCACCACACGGCCGCGCAGCGCGTTTGATTGGGTGAGCAAAAACGTCAAGGCCACCATCGTTAGAATTGAACCAGCCAAATTGATCCACGCACCGCGAGACAAGGCCAGCACCAGACTTGAAAAAACGATACAAAAAAAAGCAAACGTTAGGAGCGGTCGCTTGGCCGTGCCTAACAATAGTCGTTGCGCCAACAATACACACGGAAGCACCATGAAAGTGGAAAAGACATTCGGATCCTTAAAGAGACCAGTAGCGCGACCGTAAGCAATCAAGCTGTTAGCGCCAAGTGAAACGAAAGTTTTACCGATTGTTTTTACAAATACGAATGCAAGCAGGGCCAACGCACCCGCCACAACTGCTCCAAAAACATAACCCGAAAATACATTTTCGATCCGCCTTGCAGTATCAACCGACAAATAGCTTGCCAGAAATATGCCAGAGCCAGCCATGTAGATTGACGTAATGTTATACTGCAAAGCTTCAGAAGTGGGTGCGACAAGCGCAAAACTGATGATGCCACCAAGATTATACATTAGAAGCAAAAAGAAAAATGGCATGATGGTTGGCGTGTAGTTTGCGCCCGAGTATACAAACACAGCAAATGAAAGAAAGAAGAACAAATCAGTCGGTGCTGGTTCAATGATAACGACGAATGCGCTCGCAAATATCAGCCAAACAAAACCATGACGCACTTTTTCAAAAGTTGATCGTTCAGCAGAATTCCTGTGCGTAAAGCCCGCTTTGCTCAACTCTAGGGCATGTGCCAAAATAAAATAATTTCCGGTTCAAGTTATTGCCAAAAAGTAAAGAGCAAAGGTTAACAACGCGTTTGCGCTATGCATTCTTGTTCTGGCAAATCAGTATGCATTCTCTGGTCTGATCAATGCCAGCGGTGTTCTGGCAATAATATAGAGATCCAACATGAGTGACCAATTTTCAATGTAATAGAGATCATGCTCAACGCGCCGTTCAATTTTTTCGGCCGTGTCGGTCTCGCCGCGCCAGCCATTAATTTGCGCCCAGCCCGTTATTCCAGGCTTTACCTTGTGACGGGCAAAATATCCGTCCACCACATGTTCGTATAAGGAGTCTGCGGCCTTGGCTTTGGTGGCATGGGGGCGAGGGCCGACCAATGACAAATCTCCCTTGAGGACATTAATGAACTGCGGTAACTCATCAAGACTGGTGCGGCGAATAATGCGGCCAATGGGCGTTACGCGTGGATCATTTTTGCTCACCAATGTGGTTGCATCAACATCCGCCAAATCGGTGTACATTGACCGAAACTTATAAACTTCGATAAGCTCATTGTTAAAGCCAAAGCGTTTCTGTTTAAAAATAATTGGGCCTTTGCTGCCGAGTTTTACTGCAATCGCCACTGCTGCGAAAATGGGCGAGAATACTACAATCGCTAAACCTGCAAAAATTTTGTCCATACTCGCTTTAAACAGCGGCCCCCATTCGCCAAGCGGGCGGTCAAACATATCAAGGCAAGGCAAATTGCCAATGTAGGAATAAGCGCGCGGCCGATAACGCATTTTTTGACCGTAAGCACTAAGCCGGATATCAACGGGCAATACCCACAAACGGTTCAATATTTGCAGCAGACGGTCTTCTGCCGTGACGGGCAGGGTGATGATGATGCTGTCAATGCGGGTTGTGCGCGAAAAATCAATCAGATCATCAATGCTGCCGAGTTTCAAAACACCGTGCGCTTCCGCCAGACTGCGGGTATCGTCGCGGTCGTCAAAATAACCAACGAGGGAAACGCCTGTATCGTCATGTGATTGCAGATTGGCAATAACCCGGCTTGCGGCTTCGCCACCGCCGACAATAACAGCGCGCTTGTTGAACTGACCATTCCGGTTAAAGTGCCGCAATACTGCGGCTACAAAGAAACGGTAGCATAAGAACAAGACATGCCCAGCTGTAGCCCAACTGAGCAACCAAATACGTGAAACACTCTCTGCGTGTTTGAGAAAAAAGAGACCAAAGACCAGCAGCACAAAAAGCAGGCTCCAAGCCACAAACATTTTGAAAATGCTTCTCGCTGGCATAATGAGATTATCGAGGCGGTAAAGCCCGAATATGCCAAACACCAGAGGCAGCACTGTTGCAGCAAATCCCGCGACAGATAAAAACATCAGGCCATCGACGCGACCGACCAGTCCGGGGTAACGCAGAACGGTGAAAAGCCCAATCAGGAACATTACTGCACAATCACTCAGCCTTAATAGTGCTGCCACAATTTGCGGAGCCACAAAAAGAGAGTTTGTGAGGCGCCCACCAATGGTGTCGCGCAAACGCTCTCTTGAAGTGGCGTCAATTGATGCGTCCAAGTCGACGGTTGAGGTGAGTTTAATATTTTTAGCTTCTGACTTCATGACCTGCTTCAAACTGATACATCAAAGCGATGCTGAGTATGCAGCAGCAAATCCCAAACCGACCTGGCCCCTTAACGGAAAAGGTCAATGCCGTGGTTAAAGAACAGTTAAGACGGTGATTGATAAAAAGCGGTAATTTTTTCGGCCATACCTTGCGCACTAAATTTCACCTGCAGTTCTGATGCCAAAAGATCAGCATTATGCTGAGATATTGCAGGGTTTTTCAAAGTGCTGAAAATGAGCGACGCTAACTGAGAAGCATCATCAGGGGCGCAAAGTTGCGCTTGCGGCACCACTTCAGCAATCCCGCCAATATTGCTCGCAATCAACGGCTTATGGGCAGCTGCCGCTTCGAGCATAACATAAGGAAAGGATTCGTTCCGGGAGGGTAATACAAAAATTCGGCCAAGTGCCAAGGCTTCGTTCATGGTTTTGCGACCAACAAATGCAACTTGGTCTGCTAAGCCCAGTTCGCTGGAGAGTATTTTAAAGGCCTCTAAATCTGCTCCTTCGCCAACAAAACAACAGGTGACCAAACGACGTGTTTTCAATTGGGCAATGGCCCTCAGCAGAACATCCACACCCTTTAACTTTCGCATTTCCCCAACAAACAGCAAATCCTTGGCATCGGCAGCCAAGCGCTTTTGTTGAAATTCTTCGTCCCACAACCCATTATGAACCACGGTTGATCGACATTGACCCAGGCCTATCTTGGTTTGAAATAACTGTTTTTCGTATTCGCAGACGAAAATCATCGCAGAATTTGATCGGCGCAGGAGCCATTCAGTTCCTAAAAATACGGGGCCAGGGAATCTCCCCCAGTCATAATGTAAACTGCCTCCATGGGGCGTATAAAAGGCTGGCCTGTTTCCGATCTGCCCGGCAAGCCGCGCGTAAAGGCCACCCTTAGCACCATGACCGTGGATCACATCTACATTGAGTGAGCGCGCTAGTTTCAGTGTTTGTGAGGAACAAGCTAAATCACCCAAACCCGGAAGTTTTGACATTGCTTCGCGGTGAATGCCAAGTTTGCAAAAAGGTTCAGTCAAACCAAGTTGGCGTGTCGCATTATCGCCGCCCGACGAACTATCGCAGAATATACCAACGTCATGCCCTAGATTAGCTTGTCCGCGTGCAAGATCTCGAACATGACGAAACAAGCCGCCAACCGGGCTGCGGAAAACATGGAGAATGCGCATGCTTAAAACCAGCGTTCGCGCACATAAACGATATCACCAGGATAAACCTGTGTGGTGACTGGCACTCTATAGGTCTGGGTTCCCTTTGCGTTTCGTCTGGTGATGAGAACATCAGCCTGATCCGCACGCGTATTATAACCGCCAGCAATGGCAATAGCATTTTGGACTGTCATACCAGCTTGGTAGGCAAAACTGCCAGCGGCGGTTACTTCGCCCATGATGAAGAAAGGACGGAGCGAAGTAACTTGCACAGACACTTTCGGGTCGCGCAGAAAACCAGCGCGTAATTTACGGGTGATCAAAGCCTCAATTTGCGGCGTGGACAAGCCAGCCACAGTGACGGTCTCTACATAGGGAAGGGAAATTGCGCCTGAAGCATCAACCGGCACTTCACCAGTCAGATCCGTTTCACCCGCAACACGAATGACAAGCTTATCGCCTGATCCAACACGGTAACCACTTGCAAACTCATAAGCCGATGCGTGGCCTCTGGTGCCAAAAGGCGGCAAAGGGCCATGCGCATTCGCTGAAGGAAGTTGGCTTACGCTTGAAACTGTCTGAGGGCCTTCACCAAGATTGCCATTTGCTAAAATGCCTGTGCCGCCGGGGGGGGAGTTGGGGGCAACCGTCTCCCACGTGTCGGCACAGGCCGACAAAAATACACAACAGAACAACACATAAAAATAACGCATACCAACAAATCTCACTTGCAAAGCGATAGGTCTAAACACCGATTGTTGTGAACTTAGCTGCTTATGGTTAGCAAGACCTTAAGTTGAACGAATTGGCCCCGCGTTAATCAATTAGTTACCATACTCTTCCAAACACAAGCCATATCAATAGGTAATTGTTTTCATGAGTCATAGCGCTGAGCCGTCGCAATCTGTAAATGTCGCAGACGTCGTCAAAGGAATTTGGCACCGCAAATTGATGGTGCTAGTTTTGGCGTTGCTCGGCTGCTCTATCGGCTCTGCCATCGTTTTACTACTTAAGCCGTCTTATCAAGCTGAAGCGCAAATCATTATTGAAAACACTGCGACCTCTTTTGAACGCGCTAGCACTGACATCCAAGGCGTTCCTTTGCAACAGGCCGACGAACGTTATATTACAAGCCAAGTTGCCGTTATAAAGTCTGGCGATTTGTTTGGGCGCGTCAGTGATCAACTGGGTCTAGACGAAACCGAAGAATTTAATGCTGCACTTTCAAAAATCGGACTGTTGAAATCAATCTTAATTGCAACGGGCTTTGCCGATGATCCCAGAATGTTTTCTGGTCGTGAGAACGCGCTCAAATCCATGAGTAGCAAATTAACAGTATCAGGAATTCAAGATTCAAATATTGTTTCGATTACATCGCGCATGAATGACAAAGAAGCGGCCGCTAACGTCGCAAACACATTGGCAGAAATCTATGTTGCATCCACGCGTGAAAGCGATTCAGATTCAACCGATAGGGCAAGACAGTGGCTCGGCTCACAGATTTCTGACCTCAGACAGAAAGTCAGCGAATCTGAAAACGCCTCCGAAAAATATAGGGCCGAAGCCGGCCTACTGAAGGGCCAAACGGCAACACTTGGAATCCAACAAATTTCTGAATTGAATTCACAAATTTCGATCGCAGAGAACGCGGCTGGTGAAGCCAGTGCTCGTGCATCGGAAATAAAAAGCATGATGGCAAGCGGCGCGGTTGAGGCCTCGTCTGATGTTTTAAATTCGCCGCTGATCCAAAACTTACGCGAACAACAATCAGCGGCAACGCGTAAACTTTCAGAACTATCTGGAACTTATTTGCCAAACCACCCCAAGATGATTGCCGCACAAAGAGAGCTTTCATCACTTAATGCTTCGATTAAACGTGAAGCGTCCAAGGTGGTGGAAAGTTTACAAGGTCAAGCCAAAGTCGCTAATCAGCGTGCGGACGCATTGAGGAGCAATCTTGAAAAGCTAAAGGGACGCGAGTCCAGTGCAAATATCAACGACGTAAAGTTGAAGAGCTTGGAACGGGAAGCGCAGGCAAACCGCACACTGCTTGAATCAATGTTGGTTCGTTATGCCGATGCCAGCGCAAGGCAGGACCCAAAAATGCAACCAAGCAAAGCGCGTATCATTCAACGCGCCTCAGTGCCACCTGTGCCATATTTCCCCAAAATCGGTCCTACAATTTTTCTAACAACTTTCGCAGGTTTGGGATTGGGATTAGGGCTGGCATTTATCATGGAAGTGATGTCCGCCGCAGCAAACATGAACAAAAACCAAGGCCGGATTTTGCGGCCCCATGTGGCAAGCAATGACGTTGAGCACAGCGTTAAGGTACCACCGATGATCGTGCCAGATTTGACATTTCCTGAACTGGCAGCAATTAAAGCCGTTCCAAAGGTTCCTGAACCGTTCATAAATCCGGTCTCGGCGATGATCGGCACTGGCTCTCGCATGGCAGCTGTGGATTTGTTGAATGAACAACAGGCCACGCAGCCCAATGGCCCCAATGCTTCCGCCGCAGCGATGGCCAATGCCTGCCAAACTTTGAAAGACACGAAATCCTACAAAAACTTTTCATTTACAAGCTTAGGAAGCGAAGGGCCTGACGCGGCTGTTGCTGCTCTTTCAACTGCACGCATTTTGTCAGAAGGAAAAAAGCGAGTAGCGATTGTCGATCTTTCGCAACAGGGCGGAGATCTAGAAATGCTGGCTGGCCTGCCAGCTGGAACTGGGTTGACAGATATGGTTGCCGGGACTGCTGACTTTACGAAAATCATTATCCGCGATCCGCATTCCACTACTCACATCATTCGCAAAGGGCACTCGCGTGACACTGAAAATGAACACCGTATTTCAGTAAAATTCGATTCAGTATTGACCGCTCTGAATACGATATACGATTTTGTATTTGTGTTGGTTGGTGATGCATATGCCGCAGCTCCAAGCCTCGTTAAAAATTGCCCGGCAGCTTTTATTTTGGCGACAGCGCCGCGTCAGCGTGATGCGATTATGGCCGCTCAAATATTGCAATCCAACGGCGTGTTGGCACCCATGTTTATTCAGGTTAACAGCAATCCCAATGCCGAACGTTTGCAAGCAGCTTCGGCTTGAATTTGTGCAGTTGTAATAGACAGTCATGGCCTCTCCAGCAATACTCCGCGCCTGCCTTGAAATAATCCACTACACAGGCTTGTCGCACATATTGAGAACTTCGTTTCAAGGCCTCGGCAGCATTTTTTGCTTCCATCATATTTGCCCTGGTGGAGGTTTGCAGACTGGTTTTGCCCCCAATGGCAAACTTGAATGCACGCCGGAATTTTTAAACGACATCATTGAGTTGGTTCGCAAACGCGGCATGGAAACACTTTCCCTAGCCGATGCCGTCGAGCGCATGCGCAATCCAAAACGCGGTCAAAAGCCATGTGCAGTTTTCACATTGGATGATGGCTATAAAGATAATATGGTTTACGCACAGCCGGTTTTTGACAAGTTAAATTGTCCCTACACCGTTTTTGTTGCACCGAAAATTGTCGACGGTTCGTGCGAGATTTGGTGGCGGGCGCTCGAATTTGCGATTGCAAAAAATGATCGATTTAATTTTGTTATCGCCGGCGAAGCATTTGACTTGGACATTAAAACTGAAAGCCAGAAGTGCGCAGCTTTTGACAAACTCGTAATCAAGTTCGCAAGTATGCCTGAATATGTGCAACGCGAAACCACACGTGCAATGGCAGCCCACTATGGAATTGACTTGCAACAATATTGCAAATCAGTTGCCATGACATGGGACGAAATTCGAACACTAAACCATGACCCACTATGCACAATTGGCGCACACACGATGAACCACTATGCAGTCGCAAAACTAAGTACGGAAAATTGCAAGTATGAACTCGAGCAATCCAAGCAGATTATCGAACGCGAACTCGGCGAGACCGTGCGCTTTTTCGCATACCCTTATGGTGACGAACCCGCCGCAGGCCCGCGCGATTTTACCATCGCTCAAAATGCGGGCTTTGAGGCATCAGTCACAACGAGGAAGGGCACAATTTATCAAGGCCATTGCGAGCACTTGCAAGCCTTACCGCGCATCATGGTTTCAGGGCGCTACCAGAAAATCCGCTATATCGATGCGCTTATATCAGGCGCACCAACTGCGTTGTTAAACAAGTTCTCACGCGTGAATGTTAATTAGTTGGATCGGGCTTAGACATCCACCGAATAATCACCATGGCAACCGGAAGCCACCCGATGCCAGCAATAATGTAAAACGGCAGTTCTAGAGGCACGCCCCGGCCGACGATCAATATACCACCAACCATCATCGCCACGAGTGCATAGACAATCAGAAATGTGACTGTTGCAATCGTGCCAATAAGTTTTCGGGTTCTCAGTTTCATGGTTGTGACTTAGCGCCAAGCGCTGAAAAATGGAATGCATAAACCCTGCGGCCAACAGGCGCTTGCTTGTCTTGTGCCAAGCGACTAATTTTGCAATATGAATGATACTACCGAACCCATAAAGATATCGCGGTCGAAAGCGGCCATCCCTGCCATTAAAAGCTGGTTGTTTTGGCTTTCTGTTTTAGTATTTATTATGGTTCTCGTTGGCGGCGCCACGCGGCTGACCAAAAGCGGACTTTCAATTACCGAATGGGACCCTATTTTTGGAGCGATCCCACCTTTAAATTCAATCGACTGGGCCACCTTGTTTCAAAAGTACCAACAATCATCGCAATATAAGTTGCAGAATGTTGGGATGAGTTTGAATGAGTTCGAGTTTATTTTTTGGTGGGAGTGGGCGCACCGTCAACTCGGCAGGTTTATCGGTCTCTTTACATTGCTACCTTTTTTATACTTTGCTGTGACGAGGAAGCTCGACAACCGCATTTGGCCCAGGCTCTTGGCTCTGGTTATTTTGGTTGGCCTGCAAGGGGCACTGGGTTGGTATATGGTGGCGTCTGGTTTAGTCAACCGGGTTGAAGTGAGCCAATATCGCTTGGCAGCACATCTAATATTAGCGTGCGTTTTTTTTGCCGCAATAATTTGGACCAATTCAACTCTCAAATGGACCCATCGTTTAGGCTTCAATTTTGATGCCTGCACAGCGCTTCTTCTTGTCGGCCTCATCTTTATGCAAATTGCCGCTGGCGGTTTTGTTGCGGGCTTAAATGCGGGGCAGGGTTACAACACTTGGCCGTTGATGGACGGAAAACTTATTCCAAATGGGTTGGACGCGATGCAACCGCTTTGGAAGAATTTATTTGAGAACGCATTGACGGTACAATTTGTTCATCGCCTCCTCGCTTACACGATACTGGTTGTTGCTGTGTTTCACGCCTTCAGAACGTTTTCACTTACGTCGATGGTGCTGGCATATTTTGTATTTGTTCAGGCGGTTTTAGGCATCATGACGTTAATGATGCACGTGCCCATTGGCTTTGCGTTGACCCATCAAGCAACGGCCATGATTGTTTTGGCCGCTGCTGTTTGGAATTTGCATAAGAAGACGATTGATCAAGCCATCGCTTGATCAAGATCGGCTATAATATCATCAGCATCTTCAATGCCAACTGAGAGCCGCACCACATCTGGCCCTGCACCTGCCTTGACCAGTTGATCAGGTGAAAGCTGACTGTGAGTTGTGGAAGCGGGATGGATAATGAGCGAGCGTGTATCGCCGACATTGGCTAAATGCGAAAACAACTTGACGCCCGACACCAACTTGACGCCAGCGTCAAATCCGCCTTTCAGACCGAATGTGAACACTGCTCCGGCACCCTTTGGTGAATACTTCTTTTGCAATGCGTGATCCTTGTCCGAGGCCAAACCGGCATAATTCACCCAAGCCACGTTCTTGTGCTTTGAAAGCCAAGTGGCAACCTTAAGCGCATTGTCACAATGGCGTTGCATGCGCAAAGCCAGTGTTTCCATTCCGGTTAGGATCAAGAATGAATTAAGTGGCGCGATGGATGGCCCCAAATCACGAAGCCCCAGCACGCGGCACGCTATAGCAAATGCAATGCCGCCAAAGGTTTCGTGCAACTTCATACCATGATAACTTTCGTTTGGTTCCGACAGCAGCGGATATTTGCCGCTCTTTGACCAATCAAAATTCCCGCCATCCACAATCACGCCGCCCATAGAGTTGCCATGTCCACCCATGAATTTCGTGAGCGAATGCACCACAATATTGGCACCATGTTTGAACGGTTGACACAAATATGGCGTAGCCAACGTGTTATCAACGATCAAAGGAATGCCAGCCTTTTTGGCAATTTTTGCAATTGCTTCGATATCGGTGACACGGCCGCCTGGATTTGCAATCGACTCCACAAAAATTGCTTTAGTTTTCGGTGAAATCGCTTTCTCGAATGACGAAATATCGTCGGCATCTGCCCAAACAACATGCCAACCAAATGATTTGAACGAATGACTGAATTGATTAATAGAGCCACCGTAAAGTTGGCGCGCCGCAATGAATTCATCTCCGGGCTGCATCATCGTGTGAAACACCAGCAACTGTGCAGCGTGGCCTGAAGCAACACTGAGCGCTGCTGTGCCGCCTTCGAGAGCGGCGACCTTTCCTTCAAGAACCGACTGTGTCGGGTTCATGATGCGCGTATAAATATTACCGAATGCCCGCAATGCAAAAAGATCCGCCGCATGTTGAACGTCGTTAAATACGAAGGCTGTTGTTTGATAAATTGGTGTGATGCGTGCACCCGTTGCAGCATCAGGCGCACCACCTGCATGAATGGCAAGAGTATTAAATCCGTGAGTTTTCTCGGTCATTGCCCGCTCCTATTTTGTCTGGGGAGCAGAGCCTAATCTTGTATTTCCAATCGGGCAAGCGCCTCAATGGGGCGACATACGCTTGAGGATGTTGTCTTTATCCCAGAACTGGTGTTTCAGCGCGGCAACGACGTATAATTGCCATTGTCGAATAGCGCGAAGATGCAACTGACATATAATATCCTCTAGTGTTTACTCTCATATTGAAATGGCGTGGGGCCTATAAATTCCGTCGCTTTAATTGCGTGGGGCTATTCCCAAACTTTGCATGCGCCCGTTAACATTCACCACCTGACGCTTTGATGATATGATGCCAGAGTTTCCACCAACCCACGCCCACTCACCGGATATTTTGCCGAACTCCATTTTAGGACAACGGTTCATAACGACTTTAAGTCCCTGAGTTTCGGCCAGCGTTGCGGCTTCATCATTGCGCACACCAAGTTGCATCCAGATAACTTTCGGTTTGACGAGAAGAGCTAAAGCTTCCTGAGTAATGCTCAAAGCCGCCTCCGAGTTCCGAAAAATATCAACCATGTCTATGGCGACTGGAATATCGCTAAGTGTTGCATAGACCTTCTGGCCTGAAATTTCTTTGTCCGCCAATCCTGGATTGACTGGAATGACCCGGTAGCCCTTCTCCATAAGATACTTCAAAACGAAATAAGACGGTCGTATCTCATTATTAGATGCGCCAACCAGAGCGATGGTTTTAACATCGCGGAGAATATCGGTGATGTAGCTTGCAGAATAGGAATCGTGATTCATAAACTAGTCCAATCTGGTTTGCGTTTCTCTAACACCGCCGAAATTCCTTCGCGCGCCGATGGGTTCATCATATTCTCGACCATAACAGTTGTGCACTCTGCATAAGCATCCTCTAAACCGAGGTTGAGTTGAGCGTCGAAAGCTGGCTTTCCGAAATGAATTGCAGTTTGAGATTTCTGCGCAAGCTCAGCTGCAACTACACTAACCCGTGCGCTCAAATCATCTTGCGCCACCACTTCATTGATCAACCCCACACGCAATGCATATTGGGCATCATAAATTGCCCCACTTAATAACATTTCCCGCGCATGCCGCAGACTGATGGAGCGCGAAAGGGCGACCATTGGCGTGGAACAGAAAAGGCCGATGTTAACGCCAGGCGTACAAAATGTTGCATGCTCACTGGCGTAAGCAAAATCGCACGAAGCAACGAGCTGACATCCAGCTGCACTCGCCAACCCCTGAACTTCAGCAATTGTTACACAGCGATGATGTGCAATTGTCGTCATCAATTTGGCGCAGCTTTCAAAAATTTGTCTGAAATAAGCAAGGCCTTGATCGTTGTCAGTGCGATGAAGTGTAAGTTCTTTCAAATTGTGGCCAGATGAAAACGTTTTGCCCTCAGCAGCAACGATAATAACGTTCAGCGTTTCATCATCATTGGCTTCATTGAAATGCTGGGTTAGGCCCGCGATCATATCTTCTGAAAGACTGTTGCGGCTTGCATCGTCGGCCAAAGTCAGTCGCAAAACAGCATCCTGACGATGAACCTTCAAACCATCTGTCATTCTTCAGTCGACTCGAACAACTTGATTTTTTCGATGTATGCAGGATCCTTAGATACTTCCTCAATGATCTTGCGATTATTTTCGGAAGGGATCGAAGCTTTAAAGTTCTTGATCATCCGGTCTTTCATGTCTTGTGCAATGGTCGTATCTGCCATCACGTCTGCCATCTGCTGGTTGATTTCCGTCGTTTGGTCGTTAAGCTGATTATTGTAAGTCACACCAATCGTTGTGACGGCCAAATTCCAATCATTGACATCTTTAAATCCAAAACTTTTTACATCGGCATCAAGCTCTTTACCCTTGGGATCTTTATCAACAAATTCCTGCAAGTCCTGATAGTCGGCAAGCGGTGAGTCTTTGTATTTCTCTTGCACCAACATATACGTGTCGATAGCTTTGCGGGCGATTTCCAGTGTTAGCTCTTCGGTTTCCACTGTGTCGATTTCACCAACACTCATGTCGCCTTCAGTGTCGGCAGCGCTTGGATCTGCTGGCGCAACTTCCGCGTTTGGCGCTGGAGGTTCTACAGTAGGAGCGGGAGCAGGTGGTTTGGCAACGACCGGGGGTGAGGCGGGTGCAGGTGCAACAACCGGCGGCTTATCGGGCTTTGTCACAACAGGTGGCGCGGGTGCTGCCTGAGTGCCACTGTTCTGTGCACCAACAGGCGTAAAGTTTTGAACGGTGGCAAAAGCCAAAAACGCCAATAACCGTATGTAATTATTCATCGAACCACCTCAATGCTATCAATTTACGCCACGAAAGCATAATCATCCAGCAAAAACTTCAAAAACTCCGCGGCACTAGAAATCTGTCGATTAATCAGGTAACAGGTTACCTGGTCGATAAAACGCAGTAAAATCATATCTCTTATTGACACATGCGCATCAAATTGGCTATCAGCGGCCGATATCGCGCTTTCACAAGGACGCGCGTTTTATTTAACTCGAATTCAGAGAACAAGCTCATGAAGACTTATTCGGCCAAAGCGTCGGAAATTCAGAAGCAGTGGATGCTGATTGATGCTGAGGGCCTCGTTGTTGGCCGTCTTGCTGCAATCATTGCAAACCGTTTGCGCGGCAAGCACAAGCCCACCTTCACACCACATATGGATTGCGGTGACAACATCATCGTTATCAACTGCGAAAAGATCGCCTTCACGGGCAAGAAGCGTCAAGATAAGACCTATTATTGGCACACTGGCTTTGCCGGCGGTATCAAGGAACGCAACGCCCACCAGTTCTTGGACGGGAAACGTCCTGAACGGATTTTAGAATTGGCCGTTCAGCGCATGTTACCAGGTGCTTCGTTGAAGCGTCAGCAAATGACAAACTTGCGCATTTATAAGGGTGCAACGCATCCACATGAAGCCCAAAACCCTATCGTGCTTGATATCAAAGCAATGAACCCTAAAAACGTCGTGAGAGGCTAAAATTATGGCTGATACAAAAACACTCGCTGACTTGGGTTCAGCAATGGGCATGGCACCAGCTGCTGCAGGCGGCGTTGCTGCTGCACCATTGGCTCCAGTCCAACCAAAGATCGATGCCAAGGGCCGTTCATATGCAACGGGCCGCCGTAAGAACGCCATTGCTCGCGTTTGGATCAAGCGCGGCAAAGGCAAGATTACTGTTAACGGCAAAACAGTCGAAACATATTTTGCACGCCCCGTTCTGCGCATGCTCTTGGCCCAGCCAATGCACGCTGTGAACCGCATGTCGGAAATGGATATTGATTGCACAGTTGTTGGAGGCGGTCTCTCTGGCCAAGCTGGTGCAGTTCGTCATGGCATTGCTCGCGCACTTGTAAACTTTGAACCAGGTCTTCGTCCTGTGTTGAAGAAGGGTTCCTTCCTTACCCGCGACAGCCGTGCAGTTGAACGTAAGAAGTATGGCCGTAAAAAAGCTCGTGCCCGCTTCCAGTTCTCGAAGCGTTAATTCAAAACACAATTTGGAAAGGGCCGCCTGGTTGGGCGGCCTTTTTTATTCAACCGACTTGCCGCGACAGGCACCTTCCATGAAAGCTACGACATAAACATCATTATTCTTATAGATGTTGAAGTAATCTGTTTGGCGAAGCGGCGTTGACTGGCATATTTGTTTAAGTTGATCATCGGTCTGTAATGGCGTTTGTTTAAACTTCAGCCCCATATGCTCTAGAAATAAATATCCCCAATTCCATTGCCCGGGCACAAACGTCGGCTGCACCAATAAATCGATGATTTCCAATTGCGCAGAATTTTGCAACACTGGCGATTTGGGCTGCGTGCCATCCAAAACCAAAACACTATCTTTGGTAAAGCCGTTGCTCTGAAGCTGCTGTATAATCTGTTCTCCCATCACAAAATCATAACGGGTTTGCGCGCGCGCGGCTGCCGCATATCCGTAGGAAATCACATAGAGATAAAGTACAGGCAAAATTAAGAGCGCTTGCGCAGCTGGCCAATATGTTTTTGCCAGTCGACCAAAACAATAGAATGCAAATACCAGAAATGCCGCAAACCCATAAAAAACACGCGGCCTTGTCACAACAATTTGCAAGAAGCTCAACAAGCCATAGACCGCAAAAAAACTACCGAGAATGCATAAGGCTACCATCAGCAGACGAATGCCGCGATTTGAGATTGAATTCTCATCTCTCACAACAAACGTGAAGCCAAACCCAATGATCGACGCAACTAAAGCCAGCAACAACAGCGGCGCCTGCGCCAAAAATTGCATCGCTGCCCAAGTGCCATAGACAAAGTGCACAACCAGCTGGCCCAGTCCATCAGCGCTCAGGGGCAGTGTTTGACTGTTGTCGTGCGTATAGCCTGAAAGCGGAACACAAAGCGGCACAATGATGAATTGATAAGCCAAAAATGCGATCAGCAGTTTCAAAATATTGTAACCTAATTTTTTGAAAACATTCGCGTCCCCACGCCAACAAAAAGTTAAAAATTGTAGCGCGGTCACACCAATAAAAACATTCACCGCGGCTTGATAAAGCCCAAATGTAAGAAGTAAAAATAATCCACCAACAGCAATGTCATAACGGCGGTTGCGGAGATGCGTTGTTGCAATAATTGCGCAAAGCATTGCGAGTCCCATCGAAAATGCATCAAACTTATAGGACAGATTTTGCAAAAAGAACGGGCTTCCGATAATCGGGAACACAACCAAAGCCGAATAAAAATCCGACTCTCTGCCAAACAAGTTAATGCACAATATTGTGGCTGCCAAAGCCAGAGCCGCAAGCCCCATGATCTGCGGCAATGGGCTGGTATCAAACAAATGTTCTTGACCAAAAATTGGCGATTTGAAATTCAGCAGTGCCGTGAAGATCGAGGCGAAAGGCCGACCGTCGAACTGCCACTCCGCATATCCATGAATGCTGCGCCCTAGATCATCTAGATAATAACGATCGTCAAAAAACAATGGCAATGCATATGCAACACCAAGACCCAAAAGAATGAGAAATATGCGTCTAAAAACTGGCCAATCAAAATCCGGCCAGTGCACTTTTAAACTCGTTTTGATGTCCAACTGAAATCCCCACCGCAATTCGATTCGTTGCGATTAAGATTAGCAGTTATCGACGCAAAGGAAATTTGCGTCTAAGGCGTGGGTTATGACCGCAAATCCAAAATTTGAAATATTGCTCGTTGGAACTCCAGGCCTTGAGCCAGAGCTGCTGGCAGAAGCCAGACAATTGAAGTTTGCAAATCCGAAGCAGATAACTGGCGGCGTAACGATCGAAGGCGGCTGGCCTGACGTATGGCGGGCCAACTTGCAAATTCGGGGGTGTGCTCGCGTTCTCGCACGCATTGGATCGTTTCATGTGGCCCATTTAGCCCAGCTCGATAAGCGCGCTCGCGCGTTCCCTTGGAAAGAATATTTGCGTTTTGATCAACCGGTTTGCGTTGAAGCGACCTGTCGAAAATCAAAAATCTATCATTCCGGTGCTGCGGCCCAACGTATCGCAACCGCCATCACCGAGGAACTGGGGCCAACCATAGAAAAAGACGCAAGCATTGCGATAAAAGCCCGGATTGAAAAAGACCTCTGCACCATCAGCATCGATACATCAGGCGAAATGTTACATAAACGAGGGCACAAAGAAGCCGTGGCCAAAGCCCCAATGCGGGAAACTTTAGCAAGTCTCATGCTCCGCCGCTGTGGTTTTTATGGCAATGAACCACTGCTTGACCCCATGTGCGGTTCAGGCACATTCGTGATTGAGGCTGCAGAAATTGCCAATGGGCTTATGCCCGGGCGCTCACGCAATTTTGCATTCGAAGACTTAAAATCATTCGATCCGAAAGTTTGGGAACAACTGAAACTGCTTAAACCACACCTAAATTCTTCGTTCAAATTCTATGGAAGCGACCGCGACGCAGGCGCCATCAAAGCCGCAATAGCAAATGCCGAGCGAGCCGGCGTCCAGACTAACACATCCTTCGCCCAGAAACCAATTAGTGAACTCAGCCCACCAGAAGGACCGGCTGGTTTAGTGATCGTTAATCCGCCTTACGGTCTGAGAATTGGCGATAAAAAGCCTTTGTTTGCACTGTATGAAACGCTTGGGCAGGTTTTGTTACAACGGTTCAAAGGCTGGCGAGTGGGCCTGGTAACAGCTGATACGTCGCTCGCCAAAGCCACAAAATTACCATTTGTGCAAAGCGAAAAACCAATATTGCACGGGGGGTTAAGCGTCCAGTTGTTCCGCACCAAACCATTGCCTTAAAAAGTCGAACAAAGTCACTAATCTGTTCTTTACCGTCTTCCTGCACCCAGACTTAAACCTTTGCATATAGCTTTTAACTCCGAAACCAGGGCATATGATGCGTATAAGTCGAAGCAAACGAATTGGATTGGCGCTGCTTGTTGCAATGACAATCAGTCAGCAATTTGCATCCGCAGCAACCACAACGTTCAATTTCACAACCAAAGTCAACGTGACAGCCAATTGCGCCGTAAACGTTACAAGCATGAACTTCGGAAACATCACAGCCGTGACCGGAACCGAAACGGCCTCGTCAGTGGCCACAGTTAAATGCTCGCTGGGAATTCCTTATTCGGTGTCGTTCAGAGCTGCTGCTGTTTTAACGGCGGGCACAGGCACACTCGCAGGACCAGGCGGCAACATTACAGTTTTTGTGAGTTTGGCAACGTCTTCGGGCACAGGCTCTGGCACGCACACATTAAACGGCAAACTGACGGCCAGCCCCATCACCACGCAAGGTCTGTATCAGAACAATTTTCTGATCTACGTAAATTATTAAACGTTTTGACTTTTCACAAAAAATTCAAAATCGCCCCAAGTTCAAATCTCGCACACCTTCATCACAAACTCTGCAAACAATGAATTGGCCCATGTAAACCATGTTCTCTTGTCAAATTGGCCACAATATCACACGGGATCACAATTAAGCTGCCATCAGCTTGCGGGCGAAGAGTTGTTCAATAAGTGTTGCAAGACGTATTTGCAAACATGACTGGCCAGAGAGGATTTTGGGGCAGGGCGCTGGCCACATGGGCGATCACGCGTTGCATCGATTGGGGAAGTATAAATTTCCTTTTAAACACACAACCCGAAGCTGTCGCTGGCTAGCAAGTCACATCAGATTGCACTAAATCATTCACAATGAAATTCAACCTTCGCTTCTGGATGCGCGCAGTTATGGCGCTGTTTTATTTTGCGGCTGGCGTCTTGCATCTGTTTTCACCCGCAGGTTTCATAAAAATTGTGCCAAGTTTCGTGCCTTGGCCTGCAGGCATCATATGGTTTACAGGCGTATGC
Source organism: Aestuariivirga sp. (assembly GCA_043779145.1). GTDB lineage: Bacteria > Pseudomonadota > Alphaproteobacteria > Rhizobiales > Aestuariivirgaceae > Aestuariivirga. The sequence goes on from JAYWEV010000231.1 coordinate 20,511, forward strand.
GAAATTGCAGGCGCGTTGGGTTTGCTCATTCCTAACCTTCGCCGCGCCGCAGGCATTGGCCTGGCGCTCTACGCCATCTGCGTCTTCCCAGCCAACATCAACCACGCAATCAACCAAATCGATGTCGGAGCATTACCAAACAGTTGGTGGTATCATGGCCCTAGATTTCTGTTGCAGCCCGTCTTGGTCTGGTGGGCGCTGTTTTGCAGCGGCGTAGTGAACTGGCCGAGGCGCTCGTGAAAATTCATGGGTTCGGTGCACCGTCAACGTAACCCGAAATTTTCTGATAAATTTGAATTTTTAAAACACTGTCCCCCACTCAATATTTCAAAACCTGAGCCTCACTTTGACATGTCCACTGCGTCATCGCGGCCGTGGCAATACTGCGGGCTTTTTCATTGCTTTGCACTTCGCCAATGATGCAAGACAAGCCATTGTCCAACAGGCGGAACACGAACAATTGCCCAGCACTTGGAGTTTCGGTCAGGTATCTGAACCTGGCAATAACAACTTTCGGAACAAACTTGCCTTTGATTTTTTCGCCACCCCAAACGACGGGCCATTTGCCGCGCGATGCGTCCATGTTGTTGAGCGAGAGATGCGGCAGCCTGCCAAACCCGACAAACACCCGCACCCCTTCATGATATTCCACCCAAGTTGACGCGCCGGGAAATGACAAACACTTCCGCACAATATAATCTTCACCCTTATCAACATCGCCAGAAGCCAATTCCACGCATTTGCCAGCTTGGAAATCTTGGGTAATCCAAACCGGTTTTGCTTCGGCGGAAGCTGCCAACAGGAACGCAAATGATAAACCGAGAAGAAATCTGAGCATCAACAGCCTCCCACGCCGAGAATAACAAGACTAGAACATTAAAATATTTTTAAACAGAACCAACCACATCCTAAACCGTCATCCCACCGAAGGTGGGGAGCCAACTTCCAACTGGTCGAATTGCAGCCAAGTTGGCTTCCCGCCTTCGCGGGAATGACGCTCATGTATGATTCCGTTAAAAGACACTTCGCCCCAGAACTTGCCCAGATAAATATTGATATGTCAGTGATTCTTTATAGGTTTCCGTATCCGGCAAAAAGCTTGAGGCCTCGATTGGTGGCGAAAGCAACTTCTAATCGAGGCCACAAATTGTTTGATCAGTTCACAACAGTTAAATGTGTAGCCATGCCGAGTTCGTAATGGGCCTTGTGATTGCAGAGCAGAACATATTCGCCGGGTGTCAATTTCACTTTCAATTTGCCTTGGTCGCCTGCTTTGAGACCAGCGACTTCGCCCATTGATTCCAACTTCTTTTCATCAATGCGCTGGGTGGATTTGTCGGCGGCAATTTGAGCATCCTTGTTCGGAAGCTTGACCAATACCATTTCATGATCCGTACCAACGGCTTCATTTGTGACCACAAATTCCAATAGTCCGGCCTTGACCGTTTTTTTGTCGGCGACAATTTTCATCGGTTGGGCGGCTTCGCCTGACAAGGCAACGACCACAATATTTTTAGGCGCGGCGGCGAATGACAAGGTGATCATTGAAACAGCAATGAGGGCAGCGGCTGCTGAGCCGATTTTTCTATTAACAGACATGTGAATACTCCTGGATGTAAGAGTCACGAATTGAAGAGGAAATCAATTCATGAAATTGCGGTGACCGCCGTCACGACATGAGAGAGCATAGTATTTAACAATCTCACGCGTTATTATAGCTGTTAAATCTGACAGGACTCTGACAATTGGCCCTAATCTTTCAAAAAGGTTTTTTAAAACACCAATTGTAATGTGAATAAAATAAACTTCAAATCTGAATGAGATTGGACGTGCACAGTCATTTGCGCATAGAAGATTCACAGCAAAACGTCCCCTTTTCAATCCTAAATATTTAATAATCTTCCCCATCCGTTCGGAATGAAAGTGTTCCAAGAGTGTTTTTTTCTAGGGGCAGGTTGCTCATCGTTGGCAGCCAGTATCTTGGAACTAGTATCTTAACCAATGTCGCCTTCGACATTGCTAGGTTTTTTGTTTGATTTGAGCATTTTGTAATTTCTTTCCGATTTATTCTTGCCAAAGATAAAGTGTATTCACTGCCGCAATCTCACAATAATCTCACAAGCGTTACGGTGCGTTACGGTGACAGTGCACGAAACTATCGGGCTCCGGTCACAATGCCTCAAACCATCGAAATCTCCCACTACATCTCAATCCCCCTTAACCCGCACATATTCCCCTGGCGCATCGCCCAACACCGTGAGCGCACCATCCCCCGGCACCGGTGCCTTCACCATGTTCCCGCTCTTGGCCGTAATCCACTCTTTCCAGTGCGGCCACCAGGAGCCAGCCGTCTCCGTCGCCCCCGCCATCCAATCTTCAACCGTCTCAGCACCAGCCGCATTCGTCCAATATTGATATTTGCCCATGCTAGGCGGATTGACCACGCCAGCGATATGGCCAGAGCCGCTGACCACAAGCGTGGTGTCGCCGCCAAAATATTCAGCCAAACGGAACACCGACGGCAGAGGCGCAATATGATCTTCACGCGCGGCCAGATTATAAACGGGGATTTTCACTTTTGAGAGATCGATCACCACAGTGTCCAGCACCATTTTCCCCTTGGCCAGACTGTTGTACATATAGCACTCGCGCAAATAAAACGAATGCACACCAGCAGGCATGCGCGTGCTGTCCGCATTCCAATAGAGCAGATCAAACGGCATCGGGTCTTTGCCCAGCAGATAATTATTGACCACATTCGACCAGATCAAATCATTGGCACGCAGCAGGTTAAACGCGTCGGCCATACGCGAACCGGGAAGATAGCCTTTGTCTTCCATACGTCCTTCAATCCAGCGCACTTGCTCCTCGTCCACATAAACACAAAGATCGCCCGCTTTCTCAAAATCCACTTGGGTTGTGAAAAACGTGGCGGCGTTGATGCGGTCATCACCCTTTGCGGCCATATAGCCGAGGGCTGCTGCAACCATCGTGCCGCCGATGCAGAAGCCGACGGAGTTTATTTTTTTAGCGCCTGTGGCTTCCTGCACTTTGGTGACGGCGGTAAGAAAACCACCTTGCATATAATCTGCAAATGTTTTGCGCCCCTGCGCTTCGCCCGCATTCACCCATGACATAACAAAAACCGTAAGGCCCTGTTCGACACACCATTTGATATAAGATTTTTGCGGCGTCAGATCGAGAATATAAAATTTATTGATCCATGGTGGCACGATGAGCAGAGGATATTCATAGGCCTCAGCACCCGCCGGATTATATTGGATCAGCTCAAATACATCATTGCGAAACACAACCTTGCCAGGGGTCAAAGCAATATTGCGCCCCACTTCAAAGGCGGTTTTATCCGTCTGCATAAT
>JAYWEV010000232.1:0-9265 GCA_043779145.1 Aestuariivirga sp.
CTAAAATTTTTCGTCGTGCTGATTGTATTAAGCTGCATCGTCACATCAGTCAGCGATCCTGAAATCTGCAAATAGTTTTCAATCATCTCGGCCATGGCCTTCGCCAGTGGTTGCTCAGATCGATCCGCTAATTTTTCAGCTAGACGCGCCGCAATATCCTCAACACTGCGTTGCGTGACGAGTGTGAGATTTTGCTTTGCCAAAAGTTGCGCTGTTTCTTGGGCAGCGTCTTTGCCACTAATAACGTCAATGTTTCCAGAAATGCTGCTGCGCCTCGTGCCCGCAGGTTTGGCAAATGTATCGAGCAAATTTCGAAAGGCCTGAGGTCGCCAAAATTGATGGCGCAATCTTCTGCGCCAGCGCTCTGGCATGGCTATGTCTTCCAGCAGCGCATTGAACAATCCAAGATCGCCCAACGAAACTTTAAGCCCCGTCAAACCCGCCGCTTCAAGCGCACTCACTGCAAGCTTGATCACCCGCGCTTCAGCCGCAATATCAGCCTTATCTCCAAACCATTCGAGGCCGGCTTGCGTGAATTCTTGTGGCGATAACAACTCATCAGGAAACCGAAACGCAGGGCCTAGATAACAATATTTGGTTTCCGCCTCAGGCATCTTCGTGTGGCTTAAATGATAGCGACAAGCCGGCACTGTGAGGTCAGGCCGCAAGCACAGCTCATTGCCTGCCGGATCATTGAACACAAAAGTGCGCGCCCGAATATCCTCGCCCGAACGCTCCAAGAAAATATCAGCAGGCTGAATAATATCAGGCGCAATCTGATCAAACCCCGCCCGCTCAAACACCGCCATGATGGCCGCATTTTGACGCTCCAGCGCTTCGCGGTGTTGTGAAGTCTTACCAGCCATCTAGTTACTCTCCATCCTCCCCGCCACCGCCACAACACACTTTAGTCCGTCATGCCAGCGAAGGCTGGCATCCAGCTTTCGAAATTCCGTGGTGTCGCCAAGAAGCTGGATCCCTGCATTCGCAGGGATGACGGGCGGAAAGAAAGGTACGAAAAAAGCACCACTCATTTCTGTCCCAACATCTTCTTTACAGTGGCGACCATCTCAGCCTCGGCCACAGTCACCTGCGCCAATCGCTGCGAGGCATATTCTTCGCGCGTTTCAATGCCTGCCGCAAGCTTCTCACCCAACCGCAAATCCTTAATGGTCACTTCATTCTTAGCCTTCTCATCACCGCCTTGAATAACCACAAGCGGGCTGCCGCGCTTATCGGCATATTTCATCTGCTTTTGCATGTTGGAGGTGCCGATATACATTTCCGCACGAATATCAGCCGCACGCAGCTGCTGCACCATGCGCCAATAATCGCCTTGGCGCTCTTTATCCATCACGGTCACAACAACGGGAGCCAACACAGCTGACTCCTCCGCCTTGCCCACCAATTTCAGCGCCGCATAAAGCCGCGACACACCAATCGAAAATCCCGTGGCCGGAGTTTGCTGCCCGGTAAACCGCGCCACCAAATCATCATAGCGACCACCACCGCCGACAGAACCAAAGCGCACAGGCTTGCCGTCTTCATCCTTGGTTTCCATGAGCAGTTCGCATTCGAAGACAGCGCCTGTGTAATATTCTAGGCCGCGTATAACAGAAGGGTCAAAAATAATCTGGCCATCGCCATAACCTGCGGCTTCAAAGAGTGTTACCATGGAACGGAGTTCGATCAGGCCATCGACTACTAATGCGCTTGCACCAAACTCCTGTGCGAGTCTATCCAAAGTCGCAATGTTATCGACGCGATACCAATAATCATTCGGATCGGCGTCACCCACATCTCTCTTGCGCTTTATATAATTTCCAATTTCATTGTTTTCTGGACGCGTAGACAGCGTTTCTCCAGTCACCAAAATTGCGCTACGAACATAGCTTAGAATTAGATCAATTTGTTGATCATCTAGCCCTGCTCCCTTAGTAACATCTCCGCTCTGGTCTTTCCGTTCTGTCTTTCCGAGAAGTAATTTTATTTCGCCGATTGGAAACTTGTCCAGTTTGTCGAAAGCTCGAAGAACTGCAAGGCGTTGCGTTGCTTTATCTTCACCTTGCAATCCGGCCGCCTGCATAACCCCATCAAGTATTTTGCGGTTGTTTATTCTGACCGTGTAGTCTCCCCGCGCAATCCCTAGCGCCTCCATCGTATCGGCCGCCATCATGCACACTTCGGCATCGGCAGCAGGCGATGAACTCCCCACCGTATCGGCATCAAACTGCATAAACTGCCGGAACCGTCCAGGCCCTGGCTTTTCGTTGCGGAACACCCAGCCTTGGCGGTAGCTACGGAATGGAGTTGGCAGTTTTTGATTATTCTCGGCCACATAACGCGCCAGCGGCGCGGTTAAATCATAGCGAAGGCTCAGCCATTGCGCAGGACGATTTGGAGACAAATCGTTTTCCTCATCCTGAAACGAAAATACGCCCGCATTCGGCCTATCTTGATCTGGCAAAAATTTGCCCAGCGCATCGGTATATTCGATGAAGGGCTGTTCGATCGGCTCAAAACCATAGGATTCATAAACCCGCTGAATGGTGGCCAGCATGGCTCTGGTGCCGCGAATTTCGTCCGCAGAAATATCGCGAAACCCCTTAGCCACGCGGGCTTTGGGGCGGTTTTGTTTGTCAGTCGGGGCCATGGAATCCTCGTATCGTTGGGGCGCTTCTAATGGAAGCGCCACCCTGGGGCAACCCAAACCCAAAAACACTGCCAAAATGATCCTCAACAAAACCAACACCTTAACGTCCTTTCTCATTCTCACATTTGGAATATAAGAACAAAATAGGAACTTGTCAAGCTATTTTAGGATTTTATTTTTTATTTATCCCGCACCACCAGTTGGTTCTGCTCGCCCAACCCTTCAATGCCCACCCGCATTTTATCGCCGGGTTTCAGGAAGCGTTGGGGTTTCATGCCCATGCCAACGCCCGGTGGTGTGCCCGTTGTGATGATATCGCCGGGCATCAGCGTGAAGAACTCAGACAGATAAGCCACCAGATATTCCACGCCATAAACCATGGTGGAGGTATTGCCGTCTTGCACGCGCTTGCCGTTCAGCTCTAACCACAAATGCAGCTTTTGTGGATCTTTCACTTCATCAGCAGTCACCAGCCATGGGCCGATAGGTCCAAATGTGTCATAGGATTTACCCTTGGTCCATTGGCCCGAGCGTTCAATTTGAAATTCGCGTTCAGACAGATCATTGATGGTGCAATAGCCCGCCACATGTTTCATCGCATCGGCGCGTTTAATGTTTTTGGCACGCGTGCCAATGATCACCCCAAGCTCCACCTCCCAATCGCCCTTCTTGGATTTTGGCGGAAGGGTCACATCATCATTCGGGCCAGAAATGCAGTTCATGTGTTTGGTGAAAATAATCGGTTCAGGCGGAACCGTCATGCCGCTTTCTGCTGCATGGTCAGAATAGTTTAAACCGATGGCCACAAATTTTTGGCTGCCATTCACGCAAGCGCCAATGCGCGGCTTGCCACGCACGATTGGCAAGGTATCAATTTTAATCTTTCGAAGTTTAGCCAAAGATTTTGGCGAAATGGTTTCGCCATTGATGTCACTCACATGAGCTGAGAGATCGCGAATGCGCCCTTCAGAATCCAGAACACCTGGTTTTTCTTTTCCCAATTTGCCATAGCGCAGAAGTTTCATATTTCAATCCCACTGATGCGCCGACTCGTGCCAGCGCGGTTTATATCCACTTTTCAAGATGGCAATGATTGAAGGCGGAGTCAAAGTGATTGAGCTGGCAACGTTAGCGCGTGGAATTACCGATGTGTATCCGCCAAATGACCAGCGCAATAGATTTTGATTTTTAACCGCATAGGCCTGCCCCCGATGCTCGATCATCGCGCCTTCAACATTTTCTTCGGCTATTCTGGTTGAAACCCTTTCACTATGCAGCCTTGCATCAAATTCACCCACGCGCCGCTCCCCTAAAAACGCCTTTGCATCTTTGCGTCTGCAAAAGAAACATGGCCGATGCCCAGCAGCCAGTGCTGTCACCTCGTCGAGAAAGAACAGCGAAGTGTAGCCCTGCCCCATCGCTTCGTGTTTCATGTCTTTGTAAAACATATCACAGCAAATCCAATGGCTGCTGGCCCAGCGGCGCTTTCCCAAAGTCTGATCAGGTCTATGAAACTTGCCGCCGCGATTACCCATCATCGTTCCGCGTTCAGGGGTGGCATGTAAAACACCCCATGGGTCAACGCGGTTTTGTAGGGTCATCGCGCGAGCAGATTGTGACGGCCAAATTTTTTGACATCCGTTTCACCACAGAGCGCCATGGTGATGTCCATCTCTTTGCGGATGATCTCTAACGCACGGGTTACACCCGCCTCGCCGCCGGCTCCAAGTCCAAAAATGTAAGCGCGGCCAATCATGGTGCTGTCTGCACCTAAAGCCAGAGCGCGCAGGACGTCGATGCCCGTGCGAATGCCAGAGTCCAAAATGATCTCCGACTTTTTGCCAACAGCATCAACAATCGGCCCCAGCATATCAATGGTGGCCGAAGCGCCGTCCAGTTGTCTGCCGCCATGATTGGAAACGATAATCGCATCAGCGCCTAGCTTCGATGCAATCTTGGCATCCTCCACATCATTGATACCTTTGAGGATCAGCTTGCCGTTCCATTGCTTGCGGATGAATTCAATTGAACTCCAATCCAGCGTTGGATCAAACTGGTTGTTGGCCCATTCATTGAGCGAGGCGATATCGCCAACATTTTTCACATGGCCAACAATATTTGCAAACTGCCGGTTCTTGGTGCCGAGCATACCCAAAGCCCAACGCGGCTTAGTGGCGATGTTCATCATGTTTTTTATAGTCAGCTTCGGCGGTGATGACAGGCCGTTGATCACATCCTTGTGGCGTTGGCCCAACACCTGAAGATCAAGCGTTAAAACCAATGCCGAACATTTGGCAGCTTTAGCGCGTTCAACCAGCGACGTGGCAAAGCCGCGATCGCGCATCACATAAAGCTGGAACCAGAATGGCTTGGTGGTGTGCTTGGCCACTTCTTCAATTGAGCATATGCTCATGGTCGATAAACAAAACGGCACGCCAAATTTTTCCGCCGCCCGCGCGGCATGAATTTCACCATCGGCATGTTGCATGCCGCATGAACCGATGGGAGAGAGGCCAACAGGCATGGCTACGGGTTGGCCGACCATCGTCGAATTCAGTTTACGATTATCAATGTTCACAGCGACGCGCTGGCGCAGTTTATATTTCGAAAAGGCAGCCGTGTTTTCAAGATAGGTGCTGGTTGTGTATGACCCCGTATCGCAATATTCATAAAACATCTTCGGCGTACGACGCTGATAGATCTGGCGCAAATGTTCGATGCTAGGCACTTTAGAAATATCCATCTGAGTTTCTCGCTTTTTGTACTGAATAGCGTGAGGCGGCGAAAATGGAAAGGTCAACTTAGAACTTCCCGATCAAATTCACAAACACGCCGTGGTTATCGTGGGTCACGTCGGCAAGATCGTCGGAGAACTCGCCGAAATTATAGCCAACACCAAGTTTGAAGTTATCGCCAATTTGCTTATATATCGCTGCAACAAGGCCGAAGTCGGATGATTGCGATGTTGGCGACCAAAGCATGCGGGCTTCGAGCATTGCATCCCATTCATTGACGATATGAAGGTCAGCGCGCAGAATTCCCAGATGCACTTGACTGTCAGTCCAGCTTGAACCGGGCGAGCGATCCAACACTTGGCCGATGCGCATACCGTATTTAGCGCCGACTGAAAATTTCGGCGTCAGGTCATAGGTTGCATCAACTGATAGAATATGTGACTGCTGCCAAGGGCTGGTCAGCGTACCATCATAGGCCACTTGGTTTGTGCCGGGCTCATCCAACACAAAATTATATTTAGCAAGCACGTTCAGTCTATCGCTATCAGTCCCGCGATAAGCAAAGCCTAGGGATGTGTTCAAATACGTGCCATCGCGCGTTGAATTCGTTGAATCGGCAATCACAGAATCAAACTTGCCAAGAGCGCGCCAGTCTTTTGAAATCTTTGCGCCAAACGCGGCTTGGAAAAGGAAGCTGGTCAATTCATTGGTGCCATCATCATCAAAGCGAATTTCGCCCTTGGCATGTGCATCCCAACCGCTTTCGTCACGGTATGTGGCACCCATTGAGAAAGCCTTGCGGTCAATGTCTGGGTTTTTGGCAAATGGCGATGTTGCAAGGTGGGTGTTGTCGTAGACATGGCCAATTTCAGCTGCAGCTTCCAAGGCCCAGTTTTCAGATGGTGTGTAATTCACGCCATATGTTTGGGTAACACTGCGACGATCGCCGAAGATATCAAAATTGTCTTCGCCGAAAGCCGACCATTGCTCATTGAAACGATGACGGCTGCCAAGTACGACGGTTCCGAGGTCTGAGCCATTTAAGGTGTAAGGATAGCCCGAAGAGGTTTTGCGGAACGCATCCAAACGATAACCGAGTGAATATTTATCATCAACACTTGGCGCATAGGTGAGAGATGCCGTTGCGTCTAGCCCTTGTGTGCCTTCGGAAATTTCACCCGATGCGGTGATGCGGTCTGTAATCTTTCTTTTAGCACCAATGCCTGCACGATTATCCACCAACATGTTTCCGGTGTGGGCAACTGTGCCTTGGGCAAAGACATAAGCTTGCGTATCCTCATCCCACGTATAAGTGAGTTTTGCACCAGCATCGCCTCTATTGCCTTGTCTCGTTCCTGGCGTCACCACACCTGTGGCCTCGGTGTAACGTGCATAGGGCTGCACACTCACTTCGTCGTTTATTTTAAAATCTACGGCCACATCGCCTTGACGGTCGCGTTGGCCGCCTAAAATATTTTGCTCGCTATATTTGGCCTTGAGAGTGTCGGTTTCGCTTAATTTAACATCAGCATCCATGCCCCAAACATTTTTGGCCTGTGGTGCTTGCGCATCGAGTGAAGAGAACCCAGCATCATAATGTTCATAGCGGGCCCCAATGCGACCCTTCATGTTACCATCGGTGATTTCATCAACTGACCCGCCAACTTCCACCCGCCAGGCATTTGCAGGAACACCTTTTATTCCGGCGGTGGCATTGGCTTGCGAACTCAGGCCGCCATCAACGGAATAAGTTGAACCGATGCCGGGACCTTGTGATCTTGCAACTTCAGCTTCGACATAAGTGTCCTTTGAGCTTTGCACCCGCACATCGGCACCGTAAATCAGCTGGTCGGCCCCTGCGGTTTTTTCCTGCATGCCTGAAACAGCAACGCGCACATTATCGCCGAGCCAAGTTTGCGCGCGGCCGCCCGTCACATAACCATCAACGTTGCGCGCGACAGGTTCATATTCATAATGCGCCACAAGATAATTATCGCCATTGGCACCGTTGGCAGGCAGTGGCGAGCGCAAAATCAAAACACCGTTGGTGTAATCAATGTCATAGTCGGTTTTATAGGTCAGCGTTAAGCGCTGGGTCACAAAGCCTGTGGTGGGGTTACGCTGTTCGGTGGTGATCGATTCAGAGCCCACTGTGATTAATTGATGCTTCAAGAAATAAGATGAACCGCCAGTGCCTCTGAATACATCATTTTGCGGCACAGTTCCAGGCAAGGCGGCATAAGCATTAACACTTGTTTGCGCATCGCCGTTCTTGGTCACTTCGTCTGAACGATAAACAGCATTTGCGCCATAAAGTGTTCGCTCGCTGCGCAGGAAATGTGTGCCTGAAATATTCGACCGGAAATTGCCCCACATTACTGAGCTCGGGCCACGCTCTAAACGCACATAGAATTTGCCACGCGTCGGGGCATCATCAACAGCCGAAGAGTCATCGCCATAAACCGGATAATAGGTATTGGGATCGATGTGGCGCAAAACTTCTTGTGGACTTTTGCCATCAAGACCCTGGATCATATTGACCAAGCTGCCTTCGCCCGTATCAGCCGATGCCGTTAAAATATATTCGCCTTTAATCTTTCCCTTAAGATAAAAAGCCGCACGGCCTTTTGTCCATGTGCCATCAAACTGATCTGAGCCTGCATGTTCAACAATGCCTCCGGTATTATGGCCCAGTGTGAAATCGGCCAGCGCCACATAGAACCATTCGTTTTCTGGAATCTCAACATCGCGGCTGAGTTCAATGCCCAAACCATCTTTCAATATTGAAACGTCAATCGTGTGAGTGCCCGCTGGGAAAATGCGCTGAACGACAAATTTATTGTCGCTGTCAATTGGCACAGGCTCGCCTGCAACAGTCACCGCATGGCCTTCGGGAACGTTTTTACCATAGACAGTTACAGCACCACCATAGACCGGAATGTTGCGCGTTGCCGTTCTGTCTTCGCCATAACCTGGGGCCACGGCTTTATCGGCCACATTGTTGATGCCCAATTGTGTTTCGCTGTGCTTTAACGGTAGAGGCTTGGTTTCGTCATAGCGGCCTTGCTCGTCATAGACCCGCAGAACGTAATCCATCTCTGCTGGCGTATCATTCGGCAATTGCCATTCAGCAGCGCCGTGTTTTGAAACAGGGATAATCTGATAGGGTTGATCGGCGTTTTTATTTCTGTGATCATAAACCCGAACTTCGCCACGCACGATCCATGCTGCATAATTGAAGCTAGCGAGGAAGCGGATGTTTTCACCAGCTTGGTAATTGACCTTCGGCGGATAAGTTGAAACATTGAGCACGGGTTTTACACCCAGCCCATCAAACTTCACTTGAATGTCCACGCTCTCCAATTGAACATCAGTCGCTTGGGTTGGATCAACGACGTCGCTCTTCTTGGCATTTTCATCAATGGTCTTACCGTCAACACTGATTGCGAATGGCAACTCATCAGTGGCGAAAGCTGGCATGACCATTGCTGACGTCAAAGTCAGCACAGCGATGCTACGCTTTACAACCGAGATGAGATGAGAGGACGTTATGAGGATTTCCTGTCTCATTGGCCGCCCTCAACTGAGGTGGTGATCACGAGTTCGTATTTGTCTTGGTCTGCCTGCCATGCAGCGCTGATTGTTTCAGCAATGGCCGCAGCTCTGGCGCGAGCCAGTTCTGGATCTTCGCCTTTCAGGTTATAAATAATCTTGAGGGTTGCATGTTTCTTGCTCAAAACTTCCAAGACCTTATCAACGCCGCCAATCCAATTTTCAGTCAGGTCAAGTGTGCTGCCAACGAAAGCTTTGCCCGTAATATCAATGCGCACTTCATGATTGATCGTTGCGCCAAAGTTTAGTTTTACGACTTTGCCGC
>JAYWEV010000233.1:0-3496 GCA_043779145.1 Aestuariivirga sp.
ACATGACGCGATACCAATCATTTTCCAAAAGACTGAACGGTCCTGCAAAGCAATGATCAGATAAACATTTGCCACCATGCCAGCCGCCGGGGCCCATGGCGAAAAAAAACTCCAGCGCGCGCTCGGTGAAGCATAGCTTACTGAATAAAGATCAACCGAAAAAAACTCTGGCCCTGGCCCTCCGAGCATCAATAAGGGAGAAACAAAAAAATGGCCCGGAATGTGAATGAGTGGAGCAATTTGAAAGATAGGGATCAAGCACAGCGTTTGCAGTGCAAGTCGATTACCTGCTCTAGCCAAAACCCGTGGCCTGATATCCAAAGAAGCCCCAATCGTTATGAAAACGGCCATCAAAGCCCAGCCTTTTGCCCAACCAAGAGAAGACTTAACGAGTTGAGATATTGGGAGATGAAAGTCGATGTGCCCCAAAATTAAAGCAAACAATAACACCAACATGCCTACAATCCAGATAGACGGTACCGCAAAAAAACGCACCCGTTGACGCGGAGTTGTGAATTCATTTTGACTGTAGGCACGCCATAGGATGATCCCAACTAAATACCACCCAATCAATGGAGCAAGTAGATAGAGACCGCCTAACAAATAGACCAGCCAAGTGCCGGTGATGGCTTTGCATATCAGACGCTCTTCAAGATTTTGCGGAGTATGGGCTGTCTTATCCACGTAAACACCAATGCGATGAGTATAAAAAATGTACCTGCAACGCCGCCTGCAATTGCATATATAACTTTAGGCGACGAGGGCTTTTCCGGCAGAGAAGCCGGGGAAAGAACTTGTAGCAACGGGTAGGACGCATAGATATCCTGACGGTTGGTATCAACCCGTGCCAGTGCTGAACTAAATACAGCCTCTGCAATTTTATGGTCCCGTTCGAGATCTTCTAATTTTGCTGCATTTGCAGTTTGGCTATCAAGTGTCACATCTTGCGCTCTTGCAGCCAATTCGAGCGAACCCAACTGTGCATTTAGACCACCAATCTGGGCTTCGGTTTCCACCATGGTCCGAAACAAATCACTGCGATCCTTGCTTTCGCTTAAAAGCAAATGCTCAATGACCCGCTTGCCACCCTTGCCCGCCAAATCGGTGGCGATTGCAATGATTTGGCTTCGTGCGGCTCGAACACGGGTTGCGGATTCCATTCTTTTTGGATGGTTGATACCCCATTTGGCGCGGTTTGCACCGTCCTCGGTCAGCGCCAATGACAGTTCGTTGGAGAGTGCCGAATACCGCGGATCCGCCTGAACTTGCAGAGCAGTAGCGGCATCTACGGTCGTTACGCCAAGAATTTCGGAATAGCTTTTATTTTGAAATTTTGCCTTTTCAACATCGGCTCGAAGTTGACCAATTTTCTGCCGAAGCGCCGCAGCGTTATCAATAATATTACGAAATTGATCGATTGAAACCATGCCTTCCTTTTGTTGGAAATTGAGAAGTGCAACTCTAGCATTCTTCAAATTGGTTTCAACTTCAACAAGACTTTGGCGAATTGAGTTGGAGCGCCGTTCAATTTCGTCGTTGCGCAATATGTCGAGTTGCTGTTCGGTTGCGATGAGCAATGCACGACCACGAGCTTGAGCTATTTTTGGCGAAGGCCCAGTCATCGCAATATTCATAAGAGCGGTTTCTTCGATAAGCTGGATTGTAGGTTTTGGAATCGTTCCAGAGGGATCATCAAGTACTTTTGCGGCAAGGCCCAGAACACGACTGCTTTCAGCGATCGATTTGTAAATAACTTTTGGGCTCATGCTTGCTGAATTAAAAGGAGAGCCTGACGATGTTGAAGTCTGGCCAATCTGATCAAGTGAAAAACTTGAATTACTCACTGAGCCAGGAAGGTTAAGCGTCATTTCGCTCGTATAAGATAGTGGTGTAAATTCCACATAAGCCAAAACCGCAAACCAATTCAAAAAGATCGGCAATCCAAATGTTAGCAAATATCGATGTTTGCGTGTGGCACGACTACCCGTGTTTAAAAGAAATTTTCGTATCTCTTCGCCAATTCCGAAATCTTCAGCCGGATTGATCTTAATAGAGCTTCGTGTTGGTGCTATTTTCAGGGCAATGTTTTTCATAGGCCAGCTAAAACAATTCGCAGTGGGCTTAGAACTTCCGTAAAAGTTTTGGCGACTTCGCGCAAATTAGTAATACCACTGTCATAACAAGCAACAGCATCATTGGGCAGCAAGTAAGGATTTTGATCATCGCGATTGGCGTTCTTTAAAAGATTTTCAATTGATCTTTCAATGATTTCGGTTTGACTGGTTATTGGATTGGCGCTGATCAAAATTATAGACCGATGCGCATTAGACGCGACCGATCCACCAACACAATTTGCAGAAACTGCGGCTTGCAATAGTTTTGTGCCGTAGGGTAAATTTGAGGCGTAACGTTCTATAAAGCTAGCTGCATTTCCTGTCGCAGGTTGCGTTAAGTTGGACATAAAAATGCGAATACCGGCAGGTGTTATCTGCGAGGGACGCATCAATTCAGGATGATAACACCCAGAAGACCCCACACGAATTTGATCACCACTCATCAATGGGACGTCAGGAACCGGATCACCGGTTACAATGCCGCTCATATCAACTATAAAGCGCCGTCCATTACGAATAACTTCGATTTTGGCGAGATCAGCGTCAGGTCGCACCCCTGCGCCTCCGCGTAATCCAGCATCGAGATAACGCGTTATGGGGGCATCGCCTACAGATTCTAAAGCTGAAGAATCTTGTTTTTCTTTTGATAGTTCATTGATCACCGCACGCCCGGGATTGAACACTGCGCCAAAAATATTTATTTGTGCGGGTGCCCAACGCAGTGGCAAAACCGAAACTCGTGTATGGTCTGGTCTGAAGTACCCACCTTTGATCAATTGTTTTGCAACACTTTTCGAAAGCTCCGCAGACGTTAGTCCCTTTGCCCTAATTGAGCCTGCATAAGGTAATGTTAGAGTTCCATCGAGATCAATTGCATAGGTGCCGGAAAATTCAGCTCCTTCGGCGATGTCGATGCGAACCACGTCACCCGGTCCATGAATTGGCGAAGCATTTTCGAGCGCGCTTGAAGTAAATGACGCGTCTTCAATTTCCAGTCTTGGCAGTGGCAGAGGTTTCTGGCACCGCATTGAGAAGCGTGAAGGCACAGGAATGGTCGGAGCATAAGCTGAAGAAACTTGATCAGCGACCGGCAACAATGTTGATTGGTTTCGACACCCCGCGAGCAAAATCGTTACGGCAAAAATTGAAATAATTGTCACACAGCGGATTAAAATTAGGTGCTGGTCAACAAATGACCACTTATCGTTCTCGGCTAAGGGAATGGCATCGTGGGTTATGACATTACCATCAATAATAAAATATTTTTCTAAGCCTGTAACCGATAATGCAACTTCAGCTGCTTTTGATACGCCAACTAATATGGGCTGCACCTTGTTGTCGTCGGCAATCTTGGCGAGCTTGCAAAGCAGGTTCAATTGCAA
>JAYWEV010000234.1:0-3479 GCA_043779145.1 Aestuariivirga sp.
GTGTGCCTTCATGAGGCTCTTTGCCCGGCTGCACATCTTTGGACGATGAGGCTTTGAGCGGATCAATTTTGTTGCGGATGTCATTGGCGTATGAATTAGAAAGCAATTTGTCGAGTGGGTTTTTTACAAAGTCAGGGTCACCCAATTGAAAATTGCGGTCGACAAATGTGTGGCGCATAGCTTCGACCATATAGTGAATGCCTGCGGCCGAGTGAAAGCCAAGATCGGCCATGGGATAGCCCTTGAGGATGTTGAGAATTTCACAAACAGCTGTTCCACCAGAGCTTGGAGGTGGTGTTGAGATCAAATCATAGCCGCGATAATTACATTTGATCGGTGGGGCTTCGTTTACGGTATAATCAGCTAAATCTTTCTTTGTGAGAATGCCGCCATTCTTGGTGCTCGCATCAACCAAAGCATCGGCGATTGGGCCTTTGTAGAATGCATCAGGCCCTGCTGCAGAAATTTGCGTGAGTGTGGCCGCGAGATTTTTCTGAATGAAAATGTCGCCGACATTCCATGGTTTGCCATCCTGCAGAAAAATTGCAGCGACATTGGGTTGGGCTGCAAAATCCTTTGTTGAAGCGATGAGGATGTTCACATCGCCTTGGTTCAGTGCAAAGCCTTCAACGGCTAGATTTATGGCGGGTGCCATAACCACTTCGCGTTTCATGGTGCCATATTTTTGCAGAAGCGTATCAAGACCGAGTACTGAGCCTGGCACGCCAACTGCCAGATAACCTTTCAGACTTAAATCCGGAACAACATTACCTGCTGCATCAAGAAACATTTTCTCTGTTGAAGCTTGTGGCGCTTTTTCACGGAAGTTTAAAAACACATCGCGGCCATCGGCCATATGCAGCGTGGCAAAACCACCGCCGCCAATATTGCCGCAGCATGGGTTTGTGACCGCGAGTGCATAGCCCACAGCCACAGCAGCATCCACGGCGTTGCCACCTTGTTTTAAAATCTCAACACCGACGTCAGACGCCAAATGCTGCGATGTGACCACCATGCCATTGTCAGCGGTTGTTGGTTGGCGCGTGATGGCTGGTGCCATTGTCGTTCCGGCCAGGAACAATGTGATTGAAAGTAATTTACCGAATGTGTTCATGGGAAACTCCTCGCAGCAAAGCGACGGAAGTACACATCAGGGTGGTTAGGGATGCAATAGGGAATTTGGTTTAGTAGCTTTTTCGATTGAAATATGATAGGTAAGCATCATGTCAAATGCCAAACCAATTTCTGAGCGTTTAACCGAATTCATCCCCGTTACAACGATGGTGGAAGTTCCAATTCTATCTGACGCAGAAAAAGCGGAGTTTATGGCTTCCTTAGAAGAGGGAAGACGAAAGGTTGCAGAAGGACGTGGTCTGACCTTCACTGCCGATGAATTTGGGGTTTGGCTGTCTAAAATGGCTGCTGAGGCTCTGGCTCGTAAAGACAAGCATGTATAGGCTTGTCGTTGCTCCTAAAGCGCGGGAAGAAATTGCAGGTTTTTTGGATTGGCTCACAAATTACAACGAAAAGACAGCTGAGGATTTTCGACTCGATTTAGAGCGAGCTGTTAACAATCAAGTGTTGCAAAGCCCTGAACGCTGGCCTTACTTCTTCCTGACAGGTAGCCCCTTTTCGTGCTCATCGCTATACAGTTTCACGTCGAACAAGTTATTGGATTGTCTATGAAGTTGACGAAGAAAGTCACTTGGTAACTATTCTTCGGTTTTGGAACGGAGCACGTGATCCAGCAAAGTTCAGTACTTAAAGGAATTGGCAGCTAGGCCCGTGTCGGAATGCGGCGGATTTGAAAACCAGTTTTGCTTTGCGTGAAGCCAACTTTTTCGTAGAACTCAAATGTTCCCGGTTCTTCTGATCCCGTTAGCAGCATGACTTTATAGCAGCCATGATGCCAGGCAAACTCGACTGCCGCTTTCAAAATTGCGGAAGCAAAGCCGCGTTTGCGATGTCGTTCGTTTGTGACAACATTTTCTAACAGGGCGCAGGGTGTGCCACCTCTTGTGAGGTTGGGGATAACAATCAGTGTGCAGGTTGAGACGATTTCTTGACCGATCTGACCGATCAGAATTTTGCTGCCTTGGTATTTATGAAGTTGATCAAGTATTTTAGTTGCATCGGCTTCGGTAAGAATAGGGTCATCGGCGTTGAGGTGTCGGTAAAGGTTCAGCAAGGAAGGCAGGTCGTCCATGGTTGCAGCTCTGATTTTCAAATCATCTTCCGTTGAAGAAGATTACTGCTTTTGCACTGATTGGTCATCTGCTTCGAAAATTCGGAAATTTTCTGGTTTGAGGTTTTCCTGTGTGAAGCCTTGCAGGAAAATTGATGCGCCATTCGAGGCGTAGTAAATCTTCACTCCTTTGATACCGCCTTCGCTGGTATTTTTCATTTGCAACCTTTCGAGACGATTTCCACCAATGATCGTCAGTAAATCGGTTGGCTTGAAATCCGTAATCGTGTCGTTGCCATCAAAGCCGCTTCCTGAATCTGAATAGGCTGAAAACACGTATTCGTTTTTGCCACCACCGCCGGTTAACAGATCATCGCCGGTGCCACCATTGATCTTATCATTGTCAGAGCCGCCCACAATAATGTCATTGCCAAAGCTTCCGTAGAGGCGGTTATGGCCTTGGCCGCTCGAGATGAAATCATCTCCATTGCCGCCAAAGATGATGTCGTCGCCCATGCCTGTTACGATAGTGTGGTTTTGGCTGTCGTTAAAGACCACCAAATTATGTGCATTTGGATTGATTTGATTTTCATCGAGTGCGCCGTTGGCAGCCGAAATATGGATATCGACTCCCTTTTGGCCTTCGGGCCGTGTGTTGTGATATTCACGCCCGCGCATAAAGGCAATGTAGGCGAGGCCTGCGGGCTTCCAGTTTGGATTGCCATCGGCTTTTAGTTTTGAGGTTGCCAATCCATATTGATATTGATCCGATTGCATTACGCCATCTGTTACCCGGTCGAACATTTCATAAATTGTGGCGGTGTTCGCAAAATCCCAATTGCGCATCAGACCCAAAGTTTGCACAATATTTTCGAGTTGCGTGGTCTCGACCATTTCTTGTGTCAGGGTTTGACCCAAGGGCACATCGCCATATTTGAAAGGGTCGATGAACGCTGTGTTGAGCTGCGCAAAATAATCTGAATTGGTGACATCGCCCACAAAGGAGCTGGCTCCCCATTCTGAAAAATTGACGCTGATTTTTCTGTAACCCATTTGCGCAAAGCGGGCCATCGTGCGCGTTACGCCCATTTCAGTGTTTTCATCAAAAAACTGATCGGCGTTGTTGTTGTGACTGGCATAACTGAAAATGCGAGAACTTAGATCAGTTGATTTCGCGCGTTCAATTAAGCTTTCCCACGTAAAGCGATCATCGGTTGGCATCAGTATATGGCCATAACTCAGGTTGTCGCGCACATCGCTTGGGCCTGCCTTGATCAACTTATGATATTCAGTA
>JAYWEV010000235.1:0-9103 GCA_043779145.1 Aestuariivirga sp.
ATATCCATTGTTGATGGCTGCAAAGGGCATTGAAGCGATTAAGGCATTCGCTGCTGATGGCACAAAGCCAAAGGCAACTGATGGTCTTTCATTCTTCAATACAGGCGTGAACTTGGTAACCGACAAGCCAGCTGCTGGCGTTAAGTCGATTGACTCCAAGGAAGGCACTGCCAAGTGCTGGGGCTAATAGCTCTCTAAATAGACTTGACGAAGCGAAGGGCGACGATATTGTCGCCCTTCGTGTAAGAAAGCCCGCAAAGAGGCAACGGCAATTGAGGGATGGGAACAAGGCATGAGCGACACCAGCGCGCCAACCAAAACAATTTCTGATTTCGAAGTCAAGCTGAACGAAGCCGACAAAAATGTCGCTAGCTTTGAGATGGATGATAGTTCATTGATCGCCAGAGCGCGTATTTTCTTGGGCGCAAATCCCACAGCCATACCGGGAATTATTTTAATTGTTAGCATTCTCATTTTCAGTGTGATTGCTCACAATTTTTTGCTTCCGGGAACGTTGTCAACAATTTTAAAACAAGTATCGGTTGTTGGTATTATTGCGGTAGCCCAAACAATTGTGATTTTAACAGCAGGCATCGATTTGTCTGTTGGCATGATGTTGGTCATTGCCACGATGGTTATGGGGCGTTTTGCAACATTGGATGCTTATCTTTTTCCAGTATGGGTTGTGGTTCCAATGGGAATAGCAATAGGCGGATTGATGGGGGCTTTTAATGGCTTGCTGGTAACCAGAGCGCGAATTCCACCCTTCATCGCGACATTGGGCACCTACTTCATATTTAGAGCTTTGAACCAATGGTACACTGGGTCTGAATCAGTTCGCCCCACCGATTTGGACACGAAAGCTCCCGGATTGTTGATTTTTGGGCATCCGCCAACAATATTTGGTTACACGCTCGAATTTGGCGGTTTTTCGGCAATCGGCGGAACCTATGC
This sequence comes from Aestuariivirga sp., assembly GCA_043779145.1. Lineage (GTDB taxonomy): Bacteria > Pseudomonadota > Alphaproteobacteria > Rhizobiales > Aestuariivirgaceae > Aestuariivirga. Next base: position 955 of record JAYWEV010000235.1, read on the forward strand.
AATGTTACTCATAGCTGCAGTCGTATGGTATCTACTGAATCGTACAGCGTGGGGCAGGCATGTTCATGCCGTTGGTGATGATCCTGATGCAGCAATGCTTTCTGGTATTCAAATCAATAGCACACTTGTTTCCGTTTATGCCCTCGCCGGCTTGATTTGCGGTATTGGTGCATGGATCGCAATTGGCCGAGTAGGATCGATCTCGCCGATTTCATTTGAAAATATCAATTTGGAATCCATAACAGCAGTGGTCATCGGTGGCACCTCGCTGTTCGGTGGTCGCGCGTCCATCGTAGGTTCGGTACTTGGTGCGATGATTGTGGGCGTATTCAACATGGGATTATCGTTGTCAGGCGTTGATAGTTATTGGCAGATGTTTGCTTCTGGTTGTTTGATCATCGCCGCCGTTGCAATTGACCAATGGTTGAGGAGGGCTTCGCAGTGAGCGCTAAGAGAGTGGTTGCTAAAAAAGCCGTGAAGAAAGCGGCTGTGAAAAAATCCGCTATTAAAAAATCAGCGCCTCGTGTTCGGGCCATTGTAATGCCTGCTCCTGTTGCCAAAGTTAAAGTCGAAACCCGCACACCTATTCTCACAACGCGTGGACTGTTTAAACGTTACGGCACAGTGGTCGCCTTGAACGGTGCCGATTTTGATCTTTACCCCGGTGAAGTATTGGGGGTGATCGGTGATAACGGGGCAGGCAAATCCAGCTTGATCAAAGCCATTACCGGCGCTGTCACACCTGATCATGGTGAGATCACACTTGAAGGCAAAGTCATTCATTTCAAGGGTCCGCAAGAAGCCAGCAAGGCAGGCATCGAAGCGGTGTATCAAAATCTCGCTTTGTCACCAGCTCTTTCCATTGCTGACAATATGTTTTTAGGTCGTGAGCTCAAAAAGCCGGGTTGGCTTGGTAAATTTCTGCGAATGTCAGATCGTGCCGCCATGCAAAAATTCGCGCGCGATAAACTGACTGAACTGGGCTTGATGACAATTCAAAACATCAACCAGCCTGTTGAGACACTCTCCGGTGGCCAACGCCAAGGTGTGGCCGTGGCCCGTGCTTGTGCATTCGGTTCCAAAGTGTTGATCATGGATGAACCCACAGCAGCGCTTGGCGTAAAAGAATCGCGCCGTGTATTGGAGCTCATTCGCGATGTGAAAAAGCGCGGCCTGCCGATTGTGCTGATATCACACAACATGCCTCACGTTTTTGAAGTGTGCGACCGCATCCATATCCACCGTTTGGGCAAGCGCCTTTGCGTGATTAATCCAAAAGAATATTCAATGTCAGATGCCGTGGCGTTTATGACTGGTGCAAAAGAGCCGCCGGCAGAATTGCTGATTTAAACGCATGGTTGACGTTGCTGAACTCAGCGCAAGACTCCGCTCGCAAGCGGGCTCTAAAACGCGATACATTGTTGGGATCGCCGCACCTCCGGGTTCTGGTAAAACCACAATTGCTGAACAGCTTCGTGCGAATTTAGTGGCCGCTGGCGAGCGCGCTGTTGTTGTGCCGATGGATGGGTTTCATTTTGATGACATCGTTCTGAACGCCAGGGGCCACCGCCCACGTAAAGGCGCACCTCATACATTTGATGCGCTTGGTTTTGAAGTTTTGCTGAAACGCATCAAAGCTCGAGAACCCGATATCGCCATCCCGGTGTTTGACCGCACCATGGAACTTTCTCGTGCAGCTGCCGATATCATTTCCGCAGACACAAAGTTTATCTTGGTTGAAGGCAATTATTTATTATTGAAAGATCAACCATGGGCTAGGCTCAAACCGCTCTTTGATTTCTCAATTTACATGGACGTGCCGATTGAAGAACTAGAACGCCGCCTTACCAAGCGCATCTTGGAACACGGACATGATGCAGCCTATGCTAAAATGTGGATCGCCTCGAATGATATGCTCAATATCAATTATGTTATTGAGAACAGTGTGACTGCCGATTTAACTATCTAGGCCCAAAGATGTCTTCCGCATCAAATGATTGAATGCGACTGAAACCACCCACCACAAAAACCTTTTCCGGCTTTAACGTCCAAAAACTAAAATCACCAAAGTCGATATAAGTTTCGGCATAGGGGTGTTTGGCAAGATATTGCGTCCGCAGATCACTTCGCTGAATATGTTTTGCATGCCCTACAATAGTTGCACGAAAGCCAATCAGCGGATCACCTTCATTTGGCAATTCAGCAATCAACAAGCTTGCACGGGGGTCCGCCGCCAAACATTTTGTGTGCCGCGCAAGTGTTGAAAACAAAAACAGAGGCATCCCGCTTAAGTCAGTGGCAACATTGACCAGCGCCCCAAACGGCCCGCCCGTTTCAAAATCAATGACTGACAGGGTGCCTGTCTTAGCCCTTGCCAGAGCCGATTTTAACTCGTCTTTCATAGCCCTCGCCTTTTGCCTTATTTTGTTCTAATTCTCTCTGCCACAATTTGTTCTCTTTTCCCGCATAACTGGCTCCCAACCTAAACAATAAGGATAATAATCATGCCTATCGTGGCTTTGGTTGATGATGATCGTAATATCTTAACGTCAGTTGGTATGGTTTTGGAAGCGGAAGGTTATACCGTCCAGAAATATAATGACGGTGCCGCTGCATTGCAGGGTATTCAAGACAACCCGCCCGATATGGCGATCTTCGATATAAAGATGCCACGCATGGACGGTATGGAGCTTTTGCGCCGCATTCGCCAAAAGACCGATCTTCCGGTCATTTTCCTGACCTCGAAAGATGACGAAATCGACGAACTCTTCGGCCTGAAAATGGGCGCTGATGATTTTGTGAAGAAGCCATTCTCGCAACGCCTGCTGGTTGAACGTGTGAAAGCGGTGATGCGCCGCGCTGTTCCGCGCGATGGCACACCTGTGGTAACCGATGCCACCAAGATTATCGAACGCGGCAAGCTTTCAATGGATTCAGATCGCCATGCCTGCAACTGGTCTGGCAAACCCGTGACACTGACCGTCACCGAATTTTTGATCCTTCAAGCACTTGCCCTGCGCCCCGGTATTGTCAAAAGTCGCGATGCATTGATGGATGCGGCCTATGATGATCAAGTCTATGTCGATGACCGCACCATTGACAGCCATATCAAACGTCTGCGTAAGAAGTTCACGCAGGTCGATGAAACATTCGACGGCATTGAAACGCTCTATGGTGTGGGGTATCGGTTTAAGGAGCAGTGACCTACCCTTAACCCATGGACCAACAAGATCGCCACGAGGCAGAAGATTTTACGGATGTTGATGAAGCCCATCAACAGCCGCTAAAGCCCCGTGGCTTTTTCAATCGCATAGCACCGGGAAGCCTGACATCTCGCATTGCGTTGATCAATATTCTAGGCTTGGTGATCCTCACACTTGGTATTTTATATTTTAACCAGTTTCGCCAAAGCCTGATTAATGCGCGTGTCCAAAGCTTAATGGTGCAGGGGCAAATTATTGCCGCAGCAATTGCTGGTTCAGCCTCAGCAGACACAAGCTCAATCGTTATTGATCCTCAACAACTAAATGATCAAACCGCACCCGATGCTGGAAGTGCCGATCAAGGCGCACTTGATTTTCCAATCTCACCCGAAACTGCAGGTCCGGTGTTGCTCAGGCTTCTAGCCAACACAACAATTCGCGCTCAAATTATCGATCCAGGCGGCAACCTCCTGGTCGACTCGCTATCTCTTTATGGCGGCCCAGATATTGTCGAAAATCGTTTCCCACTACCGGAATCCCAACTTCATCTGGCTTGGAAATATATAAGCAAACCCTTCGACCGATTATTCACCTATGATTATCCGGTTCATGCTGACTATGGCATGGATGGCAATAACAGCTTTCCTGAAGTGGCAGCAGCATTGAATGGAGCTTCAGTCAGTGTTGTGAGGGTCAACCCAAACCACGAAATAATCGTATTAGTATCTGTTCCAGTGCAACGTTTCCGCGCGGTGTTGGGCACGCTTATTTTGTCGACCAAGGGTGGCGAGATTGATGCGGTCTTAAATGCCGAGCGGCATATTGTTATTTTTACATTTGGATTTGCGGCATTGGTGGCAGTGCTGTTGTCAGCATTACTTGCAGGCACGATTGCCCAACCAATTAGGCGTCTGTCAGCGGCTGCCGAACGCGTGCGTCGAGGTGTAAATAACAAGCGCGTCGAAATTCCCGACTTCACTTCGCGCAAAGATGAAATTGGCCAGCTCTCAGGTTCACTTCGCGATATGACCAACGCACTTTATCAACGCATTGAAGCCATTGAAGCCTTCGCAGCAGATGTGAGCCACGAACTCAAAAATCCTCTCACCTCGCTGCGCAGTGCTGTTGAAACACTTTCTCTTGTAAAGACCGACGAGCAACGAAACCGGCTGATTGAAATTGTTGTCGATGATGTAAAGCGCATGGACCGCCTCATCACGGATATATCCGATGCATCGCGCCTCGATGCGGAATTGGCGCGCGCTGAAATTCACTCCGTTGATATCTCAAAGCTACTGGGTTCAATCATTGGATTAGCCAACGAAACGGCAAAAGCTAACGCAGCCGAAATCCTGCTGATCGTGCAACCAGTCACAGATAAATACAGTGCCGAAACAAAATACCAAGTCTTGGGAAATGACTCGCGTCTGGGGCAAGTGTTTCGAAACCTCATTGATAACGCGCACTCTTTTACTGCGGAAGGCACAAAAATAATTGTCCGTTTGCGCCGCATTGGCGAGACAGTAGAGGTGCGTGTCGAAGACTCTGGCCCTGGCATAAGGCCTGAAAATCTAGAGCGCGTGTTTGAGCGCTTTTACACCGATCGACCTGTTCAGAGTTTCGGCAAAAATTCGGGTCTCGGTTTGGCAATCTCGCGCCTAGTGGTGGAAGCGCACAAGGGCCAAGTTTATGCAGAAAATCGTTTGGGAAAACCTGATGAAAAAGGCGAAAAGCCAATTTTGGGGGCCAGGTTTGTCGTCCGCATTCCCATCCTTCCCGAAGAATGGAAGCCAGCGGATCAACTATGAAAACCATCACGGTTCATGCAAGCTGTGTAGCTTTTGGCAGAAAAGCAGTTTTAATTCGAGGGATACCAGGGGCGGGCAAATCGGATATCGTGCTGCAATTGATTGATGGGCAAGGTTACGGGCTTGGGGCCAAGCCGTTACACGCAAAACTGGTGGCCGATGATCAAGTGGTTTTAATGCGCATAAAGGACGACATCGTTGCAACTGCGCCTGACATCCTAAAGGGCAAACTCGAAATCAGAGGTCGTGGTATTGTATCTGTGCCTCAGACAGCGTCAGCAAAACTGATAGGCGTTGTTGACCTTAAGCCACGGGTGGAAATTGAGCGCATGCCAGAGCCCCAAGATATGCAAGTGGAGATTTTAGATTTGTTATTTCCCCTCTGTTTCATCGACCCCACAGCGCCATCTGCCGCAGCCCGAATTCGCAGTTTCCTAACCGAATTACGTTCCACTTGAAGTCAAAAAGGGCTATTACGTGCAATCTTATCTTTCGGGGCGAATGTAGATTTATGAAATTCGGATCGTTTATTCAATGATCGGCTTAGTTCTTGTAACCCATGGGCGTCTTGCCGCTGAATTTATCAGCGCGCTCGAACATGTCGTTGGTAAGCAACCAAACATGGAAGCCATATGTATCGGCCCTGATGACAAAATGGACGAGCGGCGCAAAGACATCGCTGCATCAATCGCCAAAGTGGATCAAGGCCAAGGCGTGATTGTCTTGACGGATATGTTCGGCGGCACACCATCGAACCTTGCCATTTCATTGTTAGAAGTGGGCCGTGTTGAAGTGGTTGCAGGTTTGAATTTACCCATGCTGGTAAAATTGGCGCGCGTCCGTAGAGATTGCCCTTTGTCAAAAGCTGCATCAGCGGCCCAGGACGCAGGTCGAAAATATATCAACATCGCCTCCCAAGTTTTACAGGGGGATTGATTGGCGACACTTTCGAAAGAAATAGCAATCATCAATCAACGCGGTCTTCATGCCAGAGCATCAGCCAAATTTGTTAAATGTGCCGAAGGCTATGACGCAAATATAACGGTCAGCAAAGATGGACAGACCGTTCCCGCCACATCTATTATGGGCTTGATGATGTTAGCTGCCAGTATTGGCACAAGTGTAACTGTTGAAGCCTCAGGCCCGCAAGCCGAGCAAGCGATGACCGCACTGGAAACTTTAGTAGCCGACAAATTCCAAGAGGATTGATTTTGGATATTCTAGCCTCAGCGCTGAAAGTCGATGGTCGCCAATCTGAAACGGCAGCGGCGATCCAGCGCGGCGTGGGCCGGCTTTTGCGTGCGCATGATTATGCCATGTTAACTGAATTTACGCTTGCATCAGGAAGGCGCGCTGATGTGATTGCCTTATCACCCAAGGGCACGCTGTGGATTATCGAAATAAAATCATCGCCACTGGATTTCAAAGTCGATTCGAAATGGCCTGAATACCGCGATTATTGCGATCATTTTTCGTTCGCTATTCCGCAAACCATGGACGCTGATCTAATACCCAATGAAGCAGGCTTGATCATAGCCGATCAGTGGGGTGCTGAAATAATCCGCACCGCTTCTGAGCACCCACTACACAGCGCACGAAAACGCGCTGTGCATATGGCTTTTGGCCGCGTTGCGGCCCAAAGACTGCACGGGCTTTGGGATCCTTAAGTCTTAACTTTGTGATAAAGGCAAAGCTTTTGGCTGTCGCTAACCTCAAGCGAAGTCTTCATAACATTGCAAAACACTGCATCATCTTTCTTTGCTGCATGAATACAATTGCCACAAGTCCCAAAGCTGGGTTCGCCTTGCCGTGCAACTTCATAATGCAGCAATTCATTTAAGCCTTTTGCAAACCGCTTTGCAGTTTTGTCGCTCAAAGCGGTGAGAGTCTTATTTAAGCTCAACAGTGGATCATCTTCTAAAGTCTGGATACCTTTAGACGTCAAATCCAAAACAACCGAGCGAGCATCCTCGCATCTTGATGATTTAGTAATCATGCCTTTCTTGATCAGCGACAATACAGTTTGTGACGTTGTGCCTTTGGTGGCGCTCAAATAATGCGCCAGTGCACCGGGTGAATTTGAAAAACTGTTGGCGCGCGATAGAAAGCGCAGCGCCTCCCACTGGGCCGCGTTCAAACCATGTGTATGACTGGCGGAACGAATAAGCCGCACTAAACGCTCCAGCCGGGCGAGTGTTTGCCCGGCTGGAATATCATTTGCGCGATTATATTTTTTGTTCAAGCAGCACCGATAGGGCAGGAAACGCCTGTGCCACCCAGCCCACAATATCCATTCGGGTTCTTGGCCAGATATTGCTGATGATAGGTTTCCGCAAAATAGAATGGCCCTGCTGCTTTAAGCTCTGTGGTGATCTGGCCCATGCCAGCTTTCGTCAAAGCCGCTTGATAAGCAGCCGTTGCCATACGCACAGTTTCTTCCTGGGCAGGGTCAGTCCAATAAATCGCCGAGCGATACTGCGTGCCCAGATCATTGCCTTGAGCATTACCTTGGGTTGGATCATGAGCCTCGTAGAAAACTTTCAACAAATCTGCAAGGCTCACTTGGCTGGGATCAAACACAACCAAAACCGATTCGGCATGGCCCGTCATCCCCGAACACACTTCCTCATAAGTTGGGTTGGGCGAAAACCCGCCGGCATTGCCAACGGCTGTCACCCAAACTCCGGGCACTTCCCAGAATTTGCGCTCTGCACCCCAATAACAACCAAGAGCAACAATAATCTGATGGTTGCCCTCAGGGTATGGGCCTTTTAAAGCATGGCCATTCACAAAATGGTTTTGCGCCGTCGGTATTGCAGTGCTGCGCCCTGGCAAGGCATCAGCGGCTGAAACGGCTTCAGGTTTACGGCGGGAAAACAGCATGGGATATCTCCTCTGACTTCATTTTACTCTGCCTAGATAGGAATTCGAGCGAATTATTTGAACTCACAAGTGCTTGAACAGTGGATCACAATAGGCTACGTCCGCGTGACCAAACACGTGGTGGCCTTTACCTGTTCCAAGCCAACCGTGACTAAAAAATGCGGAAGGATGGCCGAGTGGTTTAAGGCACACGCCTGGAACGCGTGCGTAGGTTAATAGCCTACCGAGGGTTCGAATCCCTCTTCTTCCGCCATC
>JAYWEV010000236.1:0-3444 GCA_043779145.1 Aestuariivirga sp.
ACTAGGGTCGGTTGTTCTTCCTTCAAGTTTGAAACGATCCTGGGTTTCTTGGGGCGGAAGTGACGGATTGGTCACAGTTACGCCACGCGTACCAACCAAAGAACCTTCAATTGAAAGATAAGCGGGGTCCACACCAGGAGCCGTATATATGCCGATTGCCGCTGTTATCGTGTGGGCGGCAATGAATGTCGCTCCTGGACTGTCTTCCTGGTAAATTCCGGAAAAAGTGATGTAGTCGCCCACTTCAAATGGAGCCTGAAAGTTTGGATTGCATCCCGGGCAAGGGGGAACGATTGGTGCACCTGCTGGTGTTGCTGGCAGAGGGGTTGTGCCCATGACAAAGGACGTCATGTGAATACCCCCTGCCATAGGCCGATTGGTTTCTGGGCACTCATCATCGGCCGCATTTCGTGGCAGACACATGGGGTAACCTGTTTCCGCGTGGATGGTTGGATTTCCGGTGTCAGCAGTAAACCGGGGATCCCATGTTGTTTTAATGCCGAAGCGGCCTGATGGATCATTCAGTCTCACTTTGACATCAGTTGCTGCGGGCGCAGCAGTTGGATCGCCACCCACCGTCATTTCATCGGGTCGTCCGCTGCCGATCGAAGTGATGTATCCCGCGCCAACAGTCAGAAAACCCTGCGAAATATAGACCAAACCAGCAATGTGTTTGCCAGCAATGATATTGCCAACGGCTGTCGCTTCAAATGAAACCAATGGAGGTGTCGTATCTTTTTTGGCAAGGCCAGACTCCACACCGGCATTCAACGGATTGAGCTGCACGATATCTGACGGTGTCAAATATGTGGCGGGCATTTGAACAATAAGGTTTGCGGGTATGTCGATCGTCACGCCATGAATGACAATGGTTGCAGCCGATAAGGGATTACCCGGAGTTGCCACCGTAAAGGAATCAATTTCTCCCGTAATTGCGAAGGCCGTTGGCGCGACCTGTGCGAACGCGGACGCACATGTCAATGCGATAACCTGAATTAACGCTGTCAGTATCAGCCAAGGTTTCATGTCTGCTCTCCTTTATATATTTTTTTGAACTTTTGTATCTCTCATTGCGTTCCCCGGATCGTCAGAGTGCTATGCTTCCTAAACTCACTGATAAATTTTTGCCTTGTGGCTAGTCTACCGATACGATTGAATGTGCCAATCACAGGCTGAAGCGAATTGACCAAGACTTCATCTATGGTGGCGCAGTCCTGCGGTCTACCGCTGATTGGAACTTCAATGATCGGCATGTCTTCGACATTTTGGTGTTCTGTCGCACCGAGAGAAAGGGCTGCAAAAGCGGCGTCTTTGGCTCCGCCATCAAAACGAAGTTTCAATAATCGGTTGTAGCTAGTGATTGCCACCGCAGCTGAAGTCTTGGGAAGAGCACCAGCATTGCGGCACGATGAAAAATCTTCCCGCAAGAAAACGGTAAGATAAATATATTGTGCTGTCAAACCAGGTTCAGGTGCATCCTCCGTTCCTACAACGGAGAGATAGGCAAGCAGTGCTGCTGTGTTATTCGGCCCGAGCTGATAGCGTGGCATGCGTTGTTGATCTTTGGTTCCGTTTAGCGCTGCTACAATTTTCTTATCAGCTTCCGCACCCAAGGCTTCGTGCCTTATATCAGGAACTTGCCATCCAGCTTCAGCGCGACCACGCCCATCGCTGCCATGACACCCAGCACAAGGAAACATGGTTGCAGAAAACGATTTGTCACGACCACCTGGAAAAGCGGCAATCGCTTCACTACCAACGCCCATCACATAGATACGCCGCCCCAATGATGCCTGCAGGTTCGAATCCGCCAAGCTTTTGTTGACTGACAATGCCGAAACAACAATCAACAAGATAATGGGCACACCACTATTGCGCATGGACAGTGTTCTCCTGCGCGAACTTGGTAAGTACTGCCGTGATGTCGGTTGGATCAGCTATCGCAAGGGCTTTAAGCCACGCGTGAGTTTTGTCGCTTCCCGCAAGTAAAACAGTGCTGTGTTCTCTGTAGTCATCGACATACAGGCCGAGCTTAAAGAGAACCCAATCGACGTTCTCCTTCTTGCCAGTGAGCAATTGCCAGCCAACCAAACTGTGATCCTTGGCAAATTGTGCGAGTTGCTTGGGGCCATCGTTTTCCGGATCAACGGAAATTGCGATCGGTGTGTAGCTGGAGCGGATCTCTGGCGGTAGTTGGTTCAGTGAAGCCCGAACGCGCTCTACGGCTACTGGGCATGCATCGTGACAATTTGTGTAGATCGATACGATCAAGGCATTCTTGCCACGCAAAACATCATCATAGAACCGAACTTGCGTTCCATTTTGATCAATGAGCGGAAGGTTGGTGAAATAAAGTGCGTCTTCCTTGGCTTTGAGATTTGGCAGACTTTCAACAGCAGCCTCTAAGACTTCAGGCTTGGCCGTACCATCTCGCGAAAGCCAAGTCGTTTTCCCGCCTAACCCTATAAAGACTTGGGTTGTATGAGTGAGCGGTGATGAATCTCTAAATTTCAGCGCCTTTCGAAGGTCATCAAAATTAGTACCCTCCGCGCGCACAAATGACCAGCCGGGCAACGGGTCAAACTGCGATGCAAATTTTTTGAGTACATCAGGTGTATCGTTCGATGGATCAACAGAGATTGAAATGAAAACGAGATCCTTGCCTGCACGTTCCTTGTACCGATCTTGAAGAGCACGGAGATTGGCGGTGATAACGGGGCAAGATGTGCTGCATCGTGTAAAAATGAAACTGATTACGGCGGCTTTGTTGCCAATTAATCCCGAAACGAGTTTATGTTGAGTGCCGTTTTGATCCGTCACATCAACATCGGGGAGCTCAAGTTCAACAACACCGCTTAGTACCTGCGGCGATTCATGATCATGGGCTAGGGCGGCTAAGCTTCCGTAAATGCAGAGGATGAAAAATACGAGAAATGCTTTGAATGAATTCATTGTATCATCTCGCGCTTATCTTGGTTGCATGGACACGGCCCCAATCGAGGCCGAGATCAGGAAGGCGAAATGATACAAAATAAATACCAGCTCGCGGCAGAACGACTTTCATCTGAAATATCCCACGTCGGTCGGTAACCAATGTACGCTTTGCCGTCCAACCCCCAGTCTGTTCGACCAAGCGCGCTTGAATGGTGTGTCCTGCCTCTTGGAGAGCGCGCGCATTGGCATCCAGAAGTTGGAAGCGCAAATTCAAATCAGAGGATGCTGCAAGAAGGTCCATTTTTCCGATGGGTAAAACCTGAGCTGCTTGCAGATTTTCGCTTCCCGCTTTTTGCGGCGCGTCAACTGAGGTCATGAAACAATGCGTCAGTCTGGGCTGATCGACAACCACAGGCACCATGATCTCGCCACCTTGGCGAACTTCCGTTTCAGCTGAATAGTGCCCGGGTGCTGTTTCACGAAGCCCACTGTCGGCAATCAGAATGTCCC
>JAYWEV010000237.1:0-23510 GCA_043779145.1 Aestuariivirga sp.
TCTTGAAACCACGCAGCGCGAGATGACGTTGGCGCTGGAAAAAACCGCGCGCTCCTCCGTGTTTAATCTGGCGCATGATTACTCAACGGCTCTGTTCAATGCCAAGCCGGAGATGATTTTGCAGGGGCAGGATATTCCGATTCATTTGGGCTCGCTGATCCCCGCCATGAAATCCGTCGCCAAGTTTTTCAAGGGCGACATTCACGATGGCGATTTGATTTTGCACAATGACCCGGCCTTCGGCGGCAGCCACGCCATTGACACCTGCATGTATAAGCCAGTGTTTTACAAAGGTGAGCTGGTTTACTGGACAGTGTGCAAAGGCCACCTGACAGACATCGGTGGACCAGTGCCTGCGGGATATAATCCGGCGGCGAAAGATATATATGCCGAATGCCTGCGCATTCCGCCGTTGAAAATCTGGGACAAGGGCAAACCGCGCAACGACGTGCTGAATATGATTTTCACCAATATGCGGGCTCGCCGCGACCAGGAGGGTGATTTCAATGCGCTGATTGGGGCCTGCCAAGTGGGCGAGCGCAATTTGATTGCGATGCTTGATAAATATGGCAAGGCGACGGTGGATGCCTGCATCGATGAGCTGCTCAATATGGCCGATCAGCACATGCGCTCGCTGATTGCCTCGGTGCCCGACGGAACCTATTCCGGCACGGCTATTCTGGAAGATGCCGGCCATGGCTTTGGCGATTTTGATATTACAGCCACAGTGACGATTAAAAAAGACACCTGCCATATCGCGATCAAAAGCCCGCCGCAGATTCCATATTTCATCAATTCATACGAAGGCAATTCGCATTCCGGCGTTTATCTCGGCCTCATGATGTTTGCGGCTTTGCCCCCGCCTTATAATGAAGGGCTCTATCGCTGCGTGTCATTGGATTTTGGTCCGAAGGGCACGATCTGCAATGCGGCAGAACCCGCCCCGCATATGAACTGCACCACAACACCGATGGAAACACTGACAGACGCTGTGCGCCTGGCCTTCGAAAAAGCCATGCCCTCCAAAGTGGCCGCAAGCTGGGGCCATGCCAATGGGTTGAACATCGCAGGTTGGGATACGCGCAGCAATGAAGAATTTGTCACCATGGTTTTGGCCACGATCATTTCAGGCGGCGGCGCCACGCCACAGCAGGATGGTTGGCACGCGGTGGGGCCGGAATGCTGCTTTGGCGCACTTACGTCTGGCGATGTTGAACTTCTCGAATATTCCTATCCCATCATCATCCACAAATATGGCTTGATGACAGATTCAGGTGGTGCTGGAAAATTCCGTGGGGGTTCAGGCACGGCCTGGGAGGTGGAACCGCTGGATCGTGAACTCCTGTGCATCGGCTTTGGTGAAGGTCGCCGTATTCCAGCCATGGGTGCCGCAGGTGCTGTGTCGGCGATGGTTGATAGCAAAGTGGGGCGCGTGCAGTTCAAGCGCGATGGCAAGACCGAAGTGGTGCGCACCAACATCATGGAACACATCAAGCCGGGCCAGACCATCACCAATATGAATCCTGGTGGCGGTGGCTATGGCAATGCCTTTGAGCGACCGATTGAGAAAGTGGTGTGGGATGTGAAGAATGGTTTAGTGTCGCTCGAGGGTGCGCGTCAAGATTATGGCGTGGTGTTGAATGCAGCGCTGCATGTTGATGATGTGGCGACGAAGCAATTGCGCGCCGGGGTGCCATCATGAAAAGCCAATATCGCCTCGGCATTGATGCCGGCGGCACCTTCACTGATTTTGTAGTTGCTGATCGCAAAAACGGCGAAGTGAAATTGTTCAAAGCTCTTTCAACACCAACTGATCCCACCAAGGCGATTGAGAATGGTTTAAAACTGATCGCCGATGATTTTGGCGTTTCGGCTTCTGACATCGTGTCGAATTGCGATCTCTGCATCAATGGCACTACCGTAGGCCTCAATGCTTTGATCACCCATCGCGGCGGCAAGACCGGATTGATCTGCACGGCAGGCCATGAAGACTCGATTGAGATTCGCAATGGTCACAAGGAAGATGGCTTTCGTTATGATCCAGAATATCCGGCGGCCACGATGCTGGTGCCGCGCTACTTGCGCAGAGGCGTGCGTGAACGCGTAATCTCTGATGGCTCCATCCGCACCGCCATGCATGATGAAGACGTGCGCGCGGCTTGCGAATTGTTTTTGAAAGAAGGCGTGGAGACGGTGGCCATTTCTTTCGTATGGTCAGTGCTCAACACCGCCCATGAACTGCGCGCCGCAGCCATCGTGCGCGAGCTGATGCCGAAAGCCATTCTCACCGTGGGCAGCGAACTCTATCCGCAGATCCGCGAATATACCCGCACCTCAACGTCGGTGGTGAATGCCTATCTCGCTCCGGTGATGCGGAAATATGTGGCGGCCGTAGATGCTTATTTCAATTCACTCGGGGCCAAACAGCCTGTGCGCTATTTCCAATCCAACGGCGGCCTTGCCATCGGCCAAGTGATGACCGACCGCTCAGTCTATGCCATTAACTCCGGCCCCGCCTCGGCACCTCAAGCGGGCCTCTATGTATCAGCGCCGTTCAAGAAAAAGAATGTGATCACCGTCGATATGGGTGGCACATCATTCGACATCACACTCACCAAAGACGGCCAAACCAATCTCAACAAGAACATTGATTTCCTGCGTTACCGCATTGGCGTTCCTATGATTCAGGTCGAAACGCTGGGCGCTGGCGGCGGCTCTATTGGTTGGATTGATGCGCACGGAATCTTGCAAGTAGGACCACAATCCGCAGGCTCCGAACCGGGCCCCGCCTGCTACGGCCAAGGCGGCACCGAAGCCACAACGTCAGATGCCAATCTGGTTTTAGGCTATTTCAATCCTGATGGCTTGCTCGGCGGCAAGCTGCCGCTCGATTTGGCCAAGGCCCATGCCGCTGTTAAAGCCGTCGCGACAAAATTGGGCATGTCGGTTGAGCGCGCAGCCTATGGCATGTTCACCATCGTCAACAACAACATGGTCAACGGCATCAGGCGCGTGTCGGTTGAACGTGGTTATGATCCGCGTGACTTTGTGTTGGTGGGGGCAGGTGGGGCCACCGCCGCCCACATCACGGCTTTGGCGCGCGAGATGGGCATCGATACAATCATCCTGCCGAAGCTTGCCTCCGGCCTATGTGCCTTTGGCCAGATTATTTCCGACGTGAAATATAATTATATGGCGACCTCGCCTGCGAAACTCGACAATGTGGAAGCCTGCAAAAAACTCAACGCCTTGTTTGAAAAGATTGAGGCACAAGGCATGACGCATTTGATGGCCGATGGCTTTGCCAAGAAAGACATTGTGATCAAGCGCAGCATGGAAATGCGTTATGTCGGCCAGGTGCATGAATGCACGGTGGATATAGGCACGTTTGAGATTAATGAAAAATCCATCGGCAAATTAAAGACCAGCTTCCACAAGCGTCACGAAGAGCTTTACACCTATGCAGAGCCACATAATGCCGTGGAAGTGGTGAACATCGAATCCACAATCTTTGGCAAAATCGAAAAACCAAAACTGCCGAAATATGCCAAGGGCGGCACAGCCACCAAAGCCTTGAAGGGCTATCGCAAAGCCATTTTTGAAGCCTCCGGCAAAGCCACCAAAACGCCAATCTATGATGGTGAGAAATTGGGAGCAGGCGCAAAAATTTCGGGACCTGCGATCATCGAAGAAGTAACCACAACCATCGTGATCGAACCCAAATGGGTGGCCGTGTTGGATGCGACGGGGTCTTATGTGATTACGCGGAAGAAGAGGTAGCCGATCAATGCGAATTGCATAGCTGGGTTATCGCCGCAACCTTGCCATGTCTGCGGAAGTTCATATGCGGAATTCAACATAAACTGAGATTTAATGACAAGTTCAAGGAATGGGCTTTGCCCTAGCCAAGGCCAAATGCAGCAATTTACATTAAACAAAATAACTAAAAATGTTTAGCCGATATGCTAATGTCGCCGCAGTTCGAAAGTGGGATTGGCGAGTCGGGATTGCGGCCATCAATCAGGCTCCAACCATTCGGCTCCCTACGTAGAGCCGTTGGATGGATCATCCGCTCAATATTGGTATTTGCGTTAATGTATACGAGCTGGTGATTCCGAATGGCATTTGCCAGTGCTGCAACTCTTTCATCTGGAACAACAGGGTGATTGTTAGTGATTTGGAATTGTGTGCGGGCGATTTCTATTTTTGCACGCACTGAATCGGTGAAAGACTCGACCAGTTTTGAAATAGCGCGCACAGCAGCGGGACGCATGGCCAACTCATCGAGTGGGCCGGAATATTGAGAGAGTACAATGGTCAGAGCCTCAACTTCGTCTGCTGCAAATCCGGTCAGCCTTGTGCGATAGTTGAATCCCAGTTCAATGCCACCTTGATTGCCGCGAATGACAATGACAGGAAGGCCTGCCTCTGTTAGCGCATCAACGTCGCGCAGAATGGTACGGCGTGTTACTTCCAGTTCACGGGCCAGCGCAGCGCAACTTAACCGACCGCGGTTCTGCAGCAGCAGAAGAATTTGCAATAGACGCGATGCACGCAATGTTAGATCCTTGGATTTCAAATATGACAGAAGATGTCACATTACTCCATGTATATCTTCGGCTCAATGCGAGGCAGAAAATGTTTTTTGAAGTATCCCGTTCGGTCAATGCCAGCCCTGAAAAATTATGGTCGATTTTAACGGACAGGTCCCGCCTCATCGAAGGCGGATTTGGTATCATCAAACTGGAAGGAGATATTCGACCGGATGGCAAGATCAAAATCTGGTCGGAAGCTAATCCAGGCCGGGCGTTTCCGCTGCGTGTCAGCACGTTTTCACCTTCCAGCCTGATGGTTTGGGAAGGCGGAATGCCGTTTGGATTGTTCAAGGGAGTTCGGCGCTTTGCGATTGAAAAGACTGACAATGGTTGTCGCTTTCACATGCGAGAAGACTATTCTGGACCTCTGACCGGGATTATCGGAAAGTCCATTCCGAACCTGACCCCGTCATTCGAAAAATTTGCTGATGCACTCAAGCGCCATGCAGAAGGAGCTTAATAATGGGAAAGGTTACATATGGTTCAGGCAAAAAGGATGATCCGTGGATTCTTAAACCCCCATCGCTTTCATCCGAATATCAAGCTTGGCGTGATGAAGAAAAAAAGGCTCTTGTGGTTCAAGTGGGCAGCACACAGCTTTCTTATCACTTACGTGGGATTGAAGATTTGCATTCCATGTTGAAGAAAAAGGGCGAATGGGTTCTATTGGGCAATGCTGACGAAGGAAAGCCTACACAAGACGACTCAGTTGAGGCTTGGGCACGTGATCCCAAAAATCCGGTGGGCGGATACTATGGTCTGCGCAAAGGCTACCGTGGGCGCTTTGCCAATTATGTTCCCCCCATATTGGAACTCCTCGGTCTTGCTGAGCTCGAACACAACGCACGAAACAATAGAGTCCGGGCCAAGCCGTGAACGATAGACAGTAAACCCGGCATTGCCGCCATAGTTCTGCTTTCGGAATTGAGTGTCTGAGTCTCGACATATGCCACCAAAAATCTTGGTTTCTGCTTTTGAGCAAACTCAGAAGTGGAGAGTGTTTCTCGCTGATTCAACTTTGGGGTACAGAGTTGAGTTTCTGACTTCTCTACGCCCAAAACGGTTGCCCTGTTGCAAAACACGTTGATTGCAGTTTAGGCTGCTCCCATGGCTTATGATGACATTCGCGCTTCGGTGCGCAAACTTTGTGATGGTTTCCCTGGCGAATATTGGCGGAGGCTGGATCGGGGGATGGCTTATCCGTCGGAATTCGTCCGTGCCCTGACGGAGTCGGGGTTTCTGGCTGCATTGATCCCTGAAGAATATGGTGGCGCTGGTTTGCCGCTTTCGGGGGCGGCTGCGATCCTCGAAGAGATTCAGGCTTCGGGTGGCAATGGCGCAAGCTGCCATGCGCAAATGTATGTGATGGGCACGGTGTTGCGCCATGGCTCTGAGGCGCAGAAGAAAAAATATCTGCCAGATGTGGCTGCGGGCAAAACTCGCCTGCAAGCTTTTGCGGTGACAGAACCCACCAGCGGCACGGATACAACATCAATCAAAACCTTCGCACGGCGCGAGGGCGACCATTACGTGATCAGCGGCCAGAAGGTGTGGACCAGCCGGGCCGAACATTCCGATTTGATGATCCTCTTGGCGCGCACCACGATGAAAGAACAGGCTGCCAAGCGCACCGATGGCATGAGTGTGTTTATTGTTGATATGCGCGAGGCCCATGGGGCTGGCCTCACAATTCGCCCGATCCGCACGATGATGAACCATGCCACCACGGAAATATTCTTCGACAATTTGAAAGTACCAGCAGAAAATTTGATTGGCGAAGAAGGCAAGGGCTTTCGCTATGTTCTATCTGGCATGAATGCCGAGCGCATTCTCATTGCGGCAGAATGCGTGGGCGATGCGCGGTGGTTTATTGAGAAGGCTTCGGCCTATGCCAAATCGCGCGAGGTATTTGGCAGGCCCATTGGCCAGAACCAAGGCGTGCAGTTTCCCATCGCCAAAGCCTATGCCAATATGCGCGCGGCCGATTTGATGGTGAAAGAGGCTTTGCGGAAATTTGAAGCGGGTGAAGACTGTGGCGCTGAGGCCAATATGGCCAAGATGCTGGCGGCGGATGCTTCGTTTGAAGCGGCCAATGTGGCCATACAAACCCATGGTGGTTTTGGCTTTGCTGAAGAATATGACATTGAGCGAAAATTCCGCGAGACGCGGCTCTATCAAGTGGCCCCCATCTCAACCAATCTCATTCTGTCTTACCTAGCTGAGCATGTGCTTGGCCTACCACGGTCTTACTGATGTCACTCCCGCTTGAAGGCCTGCTTGTCGTCTCGTTGGAGCAGGCGGTGGCCGCACCCATGTGCACGTTGCGATTGGCCGATGCTGGCGCACGTGTCATCAAAATTGAGCGTGAAGAAGGCGAGACGGCGCGGCACTATGATAAGGCCGTGCATGGCGTTTCGGCATATTTTGCTTGGCTCAATCGCGGCAAAGAAAGCTGCGTGCTAGATTTGAAATCTGCCGGTGATCTCGCATTGGTGCAACGCATGGTGGCCAAGGCGGATGTGTTTGTGCAGAATTTTGCACCGGGAGCCACACAGCGATTGGGCCTAGGATCGCAGGATTTGCTGGCCTGCAACCCGCGTCTCATCGCCGTTGATATTGTGGGCTATGGCCAGGACACCGATTATCGCGATATGCGGGCTTATGACATGTTGGTTCAGGCGGAGAGTGGACTTTGTGCTGTCACTGGCACCGCTGCTACGCCTTCCAAAGTCGGCGTATCGGTTTCCGATATTGCGACCGGCATGAATGCGCAGGCCATGGTACTGGAAGCATTGATTGCACGCGGCGTGACTGGCAAGGGCCGGGCCATTGAAGTGGCCATGTTCGATTCCATTGCGGATTGGATGGCTGTGCCAATGCTGCATTTGAAATATGGACATCGAACGACTGAACGTCATGGGCTGTCTCATGCTTCAATCTATCCTTATGCGCCCTTTGCCTGCAAAGACGGCGACGTCGTGATTTCCATTCAAAACCCCAAGGAGTGGCAGCGTTTTTGTGCCGGTGTGCTGGGTGATGCGGCTATTGCAACAGATGCAAGATTTCATGACAATCCTTCGCGCTTGAAAAATCGCGCTGCATTGGATCAAGCGATCTTGGCTGTGTTTTGCAAGATGACCTGCGCCCAAGCGATTGCGAGGCTCCAAGCGCATGACATTGCTTGGGGTAAATCTTCGACGGTGGATGATGCGATCAAGCATCCGGCTTTGCGGAATTTTCCTGTGACCCTTCATGATG
The DNA here is from genome assembly GCA_043779145.1 of Aestuariivirga sp. Lineage (GTDB taxonomy): Bacteria > Pseudomonadota > Alphaproteobacteria > Rhizobiales > Aestuariivirgaceae > Aestuariivirga. Next base: position 7,854 of record JAYWEV010000237.1, read on the forward strand.
GGACGGCGATCAACGTGCCACTGCCTGCGGGGCGAGAAAAATTTGTAGCGGGGCCAGTGCCAGCACTTGGTGAGCACACACAGAAGATCAGGCAGGAGTTTACGTGATGGCAGACAGTTTTGGATCTTGGATTGGCAAGTCAGTCAGTTTTGAAGATGTGGTGACTGAGCGTTTGATCGATGAGTTTCGCGCGACATTTGCACCCCACGTTTTCAAACCCGAGAATGTCAATGAAGCGCCGCCAGGACTGCACTGGTGCATCGCATTGCCGATCCACGATATCGCCAAACTTGGCCCAGATGGCGCGGAGGCCAAGGGCACATTTCTGCCGCCTGTGCCGCTACCTCGCCGCATGTGGGCTGGCGGGAAAATTGAAACATTCGCTCCCCTGCGATTGCACGACAAAGTTTCGCGAACGTCGACCATCTCAGACGTGAAAAACCGTGACGGCAAAGCCGGGGCCATGTGTTTTGTTTCGGTCACTCACGAGATCAAAGCCAATGGCATTTTGGCCATTCGTGAACGCCACGACATTCTGTTCCGTGAAGCTTCGCGTGAGCCGCTCAGGAGCCAAGCTCCTGAAGTGCCACTGTCCGGCGATTTGGAATGGCAAGTTGATGCGACTCCGCTCTTGCTCTTTCGCTTCTCGGCGATCACCTTCAATAGTCATCGTATTCATTATGATTTGCCCTATGCGCAAGGCACCGAGGGCTATGCCAGCTTGCTGGTGCATGGCCCGATGCAAGCAGCGCTAACACTCAATCAAATGGCCGTCTTGCGCGAGGCCGTGCCGAAAAGTTTTGACTATCGCTGTGTCTCGCCACTGATCGCAGGCCAGACATTCAAGGTGGCGAGCACAAAGCAAGGCAAAGCCAAAATCGCCAATGCGGCTGGTGTCTTTACGATTGAGGCTGAGGCCCATGAATGATAGCAAGGGTCCATGCCGCAGAAGGGGTTTTTCCACTCCATGTGGAAGAGGCTGTTGCATCAAGTCTCATATTTGGGGAGTTCCGAATTATTGAAACCGAACTCAGCGTGCACCTCGACGTGAGCCGCACCGTGGTGCGCGATGTGTTGAGCCGCCTAAACGAGCGCGGCCTTATTCGCAAAAATCAAAGTTCGCATTGGATCGCAGGGCCTCTGACAGCCCAATCCGTTCGCGACCGTTTTGCCGCTGATGAATATCGCTCACTTTTCCGATTGATTGAGCGGCGCTTAATTGGTTCGGCGGCTGACTATCTTGAGAACCATCTGAAAGTAATGGCACAAAAGTCTCTGGCGCGATTGAAAATCGTCGCGGTGATCAGCGAGTCACGACTGGCCGTGCCTTATCTCACAAAGATCAAATAAAAATGAATCTTGAATACATTAGACATTTAATGGAAGCAATTTCTGCTTTTTTTGGTGTCTGTTGCCTTAAAATACAGCAATAACATTTTTCTTGCGTACATTAGTCATCTTCGCTTAGCTTCATTACAAGTCTTTGTGCGCTCAACGTCATGAGTGCAACAAATATGAGGCCTAAGGTCGAAATAGGAGGTAAGCCGTTCTAAAGAGTGAAAACACTCGAGTTCGGTTCGAACAATGACAGCAGACGCTCACATTTTTCGTCTTGATGCCGTGTCCAAACGCTACGGTGAGACCGTGGCTTTGGACAATATAAATCTGGCTGTCGAGCGCAATGAATATGTCTCTTTGCTTGGCCCTAGTGGATCAGGCAAAACAGTTCTGCTTCGAACGATTGCCGGATTTGAAACGCCTGATAAGGGCCGCATTGAAATCAATGGCCGTGACGTGTCCTCCTTGCCTGCCCATGAACGCGGCATTGGGTTTGTGTTCCAGAATTTCGCGTTGTTCCCACATTTAACTGTTGCCGAAAATATTGGCTTTGGCCTTGCCAATCGCAACGAACCATTGCCGAAGAACGAGATTGCTGATCGTGTGAATGACATCATCAAGCTTGTCGGTCTTGAAGGCTTGGGCGCGCGCGGTGTTGGTCAAATCTCTGGCGGACAAAAACAGCGCGTGGCGCTCGCTCGCACTCTGGTGACTGAACCTAAGTTGATTTTGCTAGATGAGCCGCTGGGCGCGCTTGATGCAAACTTGCGTGGCCGCATGCGTAACGAGCTGCGAGCTATTCGTGAACGGCTTGGCGTCACATTTCTGCATGTCACCGGAAGTGAAACCGAAGCTTTGGCGATGGGCGACCGTGTGATTGTTTTGGATCATGGGCACATTGCACAGTTTGACAACCCTGATCATGTCTACACCAAACCTGCGACACCAAATGTCGCGAAGTTCTTAAACCGCTACAATGTGTTTGATGGCAGTATTGCGGGCCTTGCTTTCAAATCTGAATATGGCGATTTGGCTTTCACCCAGAAAACGAAATTTGACCGGCCCGCCTATGCAGTGCGCTATGATCGCGTAGCTGTCGAGGCCGGGAATACCACCGGCAAAGGCCCCAGTGTTCAAGCGAACTTCATAGCCAGCGAATATCTTGGCTCGTCGATCATGTATTTTTTTGAAGCTTCAGGCGGCAAGGTGATTGAGGTGGAGCACCATCTCTCCAATGGTTCGCCTAAGACATTTGAACCTAAAAAATCTTATCGCCTGCGGTGGAAGCCCGAAGACGCGATTGTGTTTGGGTAGGGGAGCGGCATGGCAATTCCAGCAAAAAATTATTCATCAACGGCATGGTGGTTGATTGCGCCAGGCGTAATCTGGATGACGCTGTTTCTAATCGTCCCCATTCTCATGATTGTTTATGTGTCCTTTTGGACACAAACCACATTCAAAATCGAACCGACTTTAACATTGGCCAGTTGGCAGCAATTTTTTGCCTCGGACACTTACATAACGTCACTGTGGACGACCGTTCGCATTTGGTTGATTGTATTGGTCGCCACTCTGGTCATTGGCTATCCCACGGCACTCTATGTCGGCTTATTTGTGAAAAGCAAAACACTATCCACCGTCTTGTTGGTGATTTGCGTTATTCCGTTCTGGACGTCCTTCCTGATCCGCGTTTTGGCGTGGCGGCCAATGCTGGGTAAGGAAGGCGCTATCAATATTGTCTTGCAAAAATTCGGAATTATCACAGCACCGATCGAGGCTCTGTTGTTCACTGAGCTTTCGGTGATCATTGGCATGACCCAAATTTACTGCGTGTTCATGGTCGGGCCAATTGCCTTTATGCTGGGCCGCATCGATCCCAACATTATTGAGGCCTCGCGCGATCTTGGTGCAAGCTTCTGGCGCATTTTCCGCAAGATCATTTTTCCACTCAGCCTGCCCGGTGTTGTTGTGGGGGCAATATTTGTTTCGGTTATGGTGCTCGGTGAATTTGCCACCGCTTCGGCTCTTTCAGGCCGCAAGGTGAATTTGCTGGGCAATATTATTGTAACCCAGGTGGGATCGCTTAAATGGGCCTTGGCTTCGGTTGTTGGCGTGATCCTCACCATCGTTATGGGTATTGTGGTGGCATTATTCCTGCGAATTGTTGATTTAAGGCGAGAGCTCTGACGATGGAATCCCGCATTCTCAAACCCATTCTCGGCGTCTATGTGGCGTTGTTCATTTTGTTTCTCTATGGCCCATTTTTCATTCTGGCCATTCTGTCCTTCCAGCAGGGGCCCGAGGGCGGCCCACAATTTCCAATCGTTGAATGGTCGACTTATTGGTATCGCCATATCTTTGGTTTGACTGAAGCCTCGCGCGTGGCACCGCCGCCCGTTGGACAGGCGATGACACGTTCGCTGATCCTCGCCTTCATGACAATGGTCACATCAACGGTTCTCGGCGTGATGTCAGCGCAGGCCTTTCGTAAAAAATTCAAAGGCTCGGACATTGTGTTTTATCTGATTGTGCTGGGCATGATTACGCCTGGATTATTGACGGGCCTTGGCGTAGCACTGGTTTCGAAAAACATTTTTAACGTCGATCGCCATTGGTGGAGCACAGCCTTTGTAAGCCATGTTGTTTACACATTCCCCTTCGCATTTTTGGTCATGCTTGCCATTCTCAACCGCTTTGACTCCTCGGTTGAAGAAGCATCATGGTCGCTAGGTGTTTCACCAATGCGCACTTTTCGCAAAGTGACCTTCCCTCTCATATTCCCGGGCGTGCTGTCGTCAATGCTGTTTGCCTTTACACTTTCTTATGATGAGTTCTCACGCACACTCTTGTCGTCCAATGAGCAAACCTTACCGCTGGCTATCTACGGCACATTCGCTGTTGAAATTCATCCCAATATATTCGCATTTGGTGTTCTCACTACGCTGTTCTCATTCTCGCTCCTTGCAGTCTACGCAATTTTGATGGGGCTCTCAGTGCGCCGCGCCAAGAAAATTGCCATTCAGGAGGAGATTGCATGAGCATTGCAATCGTCACAGGGGCAGGTTCAGGCATTGGCCGTGCGATTGCGCATCGCTTATCGCGTGATGGTTACAGCGTCTTGGTCAATGACTTCAGATTGGAAGCCGCAGAAAAAGTTGCCAAAGAGATTGGCAGCAAAGCCAGAGCCGTGGGTGGCGATGTTTCCAAAGAGAAAGATGTTTCGGCCATCGTCGCAGCCTGCGCTGCGGCCTTCGGCGATTGCACACATTTGGTGAACAACGCAGGTCATGTGCATCAATGCAAATTTGTAGATTTAGAGCCCGATGAATTTGACCGCATGATTGCGGTTCATCTGCGTGGCACCTACTTGATGATGCGCGCGGTTCTAAAGCCTATGTTGAAAGCGGGCAAAGGTGCCATCGTCAACATCGCCTCGCAGCTTGGCCAGATTGGTGGCGTGGAGCTTGTGCATTATTCTGCTGCCAAGTCTGGCATCATTGGGATGACAAAATCTTTGGCGCGCGAAGTGAGCGCTCAAGGTGTGCGCGTCAACGCTGTGGCCCCCGGCCCCATCAACACACCACTGATTATGGGACTGTCAGAGTCGTGGCGCAAAACTAAAGCTGCTGAATTGCCTTTGGGTCGGTTTGGCGAACCTGACGAAGTTGCTGCCACAGTCGCCTTTCTTTTGTCTGAACAGGCTTCATTGTTTGTGGGTCAAACCATCGGGCCAAATTCGGGAGATGTTATGCTATGAGCCAAACTGTTCTCATCACGGGCGCTGGCATTGGGATTGGTCGAGCCACAGCAAAAGCTTTTGGCAAAGCGGGCTATCATGTCATTGTTACGGATGTTCTTGAAAACGAAGGCCAAGCCGTCGTCGCAGATATTGGCAAAAATGCCGAATTCCACAAACTTGATGTGCGCTCAACCGAAAACGCCAACGCGGTGATTGCCGCGGTTGAGAAAAAGCATGGCGCATTGGATTGCATCGTGGCCAATGCAGGGATCGCCCACAAAGTGCCCTTGGCGCAAATGACCGATGAAAAATGGGATCAAACATTTGACATTGATCTCAAGGGCATCTTCCGCATCATTCGCGCCGCCGCACCTGCGATGAAGGCTGCGAAAAAAGGCTCGATTGTTGCTGTCTCGTCCATCATGGGGGTCGCCTATGGCTGGGATGATCACGTGCATTATTCAGCGGCGAAATCAGGTGTTGTCGGATTGGTGCGTGGCCTTGCGGTCGAGCTGGCGCGCGATGGCATTCGGGTGAATGGCATCGCGCCGGGATATATCCGCACAGCGCAACTTTTATCACAAGAACATTCCGTGGGACCAGATGCCGACAAGTGCGGCGAATATATCCCTATGGGACGGATTGGAGAACCGGAAGAAATTGCCGATGTCATCCAATTCTTGGCTTCCAACGCCGCTCGTTACATGACCGGGCAAGTGGTGGTGGTTGATGGTGGCTTGCTGGTTGGGCGCTATTAGCAGCGACCAGCGAGAGAGAAATTAAAAAAAGAAAGGAAAATAGCATGAGCATAGAAAGTATCAGAAATTACCATCTGAACCGCCGCAAACTCCTTGCAGGCGCTGCTGGTGGTGCTGCATTGTCAGTTGGTGTCCCTTGGGGTTCACAACAGGCATTTGCAGCTGGGCTCGCCGATCAAGAACTGCGTACTGTTGGTCTTTCAGTGACCGTACAAGAACGTATTTTGAATGACTTCAAAGCAAAATCAGGTGTGAGGGCTGTGTCGGGCAAAGCCGACATTTTTCCAAACACACAAACCGAACTTCTCGCTGGCACATCAGCTTATGATTTGTGGGAAACCATCGGTGAGCGCTTGCCTGCGGTGGTAGCGACCAATAAGATCACCCCCATTGCCACTTCAGCTTTGAAGAACTGGGGCAACATCCGCGACACCTTCACCAAGGGTTCTGACAAATGGGACAAGAAGTCTCAAATCGTTGGACAGATTTGGAAAGATGACACGCAAAAAGAATTGTGGATGGTTCCAACCGTCTACAACTATGACTCTATCGGTTATCGCCCAGACCTCGTGTCAGCAGAAGAAGCCTCAACTTGGACTGCCATTTTCGATAAGAAGTTTAAGGGCAAAACTGGCCTGAACGTCGACCCACTGATTGCTTTCGGTGAAGCCGTTCTTGCGATGAATGCTCTTGGACTTTTGAAAGTGCCAAACCCTGGCAACCCAGACAAAGCCTCGATTGATGAAGCTGCGAAGTTCTTGATCTCCAAGAAGAAGGAAGGTCAGTTCCGCGCATTGTGGGGTGACTTCGGTGAATTGGTGAACTTGCTTGCTTCTGGCGAAATGATCATCGCTGACGCTTGGCAGCCTGCTGTTATGGCTGTGAAGGCGCAAGGCAAACCTTGCACTTACGCTGTGGCAAAAGAAGGTTATCGCGCTTGGTCGATTGGTAACTCGGCCATTGCTGGCACACCAAACATGGATGCTGTTATCGCATACACGGATTATTGGCTTTCTGGTCCTCCGGCCATTGCCGTATCCGAGCAGGGTTATTATTCGCCGACAACGAATATCCAAACTGCGATGGACAAAGACAAGTACGCCTTCTGGTATGAAGGCAAACCTTGGGTTGGCAAAGAAGATCGCGGCATCAAGGAAGGCGATCTGCGTGATGGTGGCTCGCTCGATACCCGCGCCAAGAACGTGGCCTACTGGCATCAATGGCCAGATGAGTATGATCACCTCATCTCCAAGTGGGACGAGTTCCTGTCTGCTTAATCACTAAAACGCTGGCCGGAGTATTCGCTCCGGTCGGCTTTCCCTCATTTATGGAATCTCCAACAGCGTGGCCTTCGATCTTCAACTTTCAAATGTCGGCAAAGTGTTTGATAATGGCACGGCGGCCGTTATCGATTTCAATCTCGATGTCAACAAAGGCGAGTTCATCGCTTTCCTGGGGCCATCTGGTTGCGGCAAAACCACGACGCTGCGGATGATTGCGGGGTTTGAAGACATTTCCTCTGGTGATATTTCCATTCGCGGCAAAAGCATCAATCATCTTCTGCCCGAACAGCGCCCAACGTCAATGATCTTCCAGAACTATGCACTTTTTCCGCATATGACTGTGCGTGAGAATGTTGGCTTTGGTCTTGATGTGAAAGGCATGGCTCCTGCCGAACGAAACGCCAAAGTGAGCCGGATGCTTGAAACATTGGGTTTGAGTGGTGTTGCGGGCCACCGTCCTGATCGTCTGTCTGGTGGTCAGCGCCAACGCATTGCTTTGGCACGCTCGCTGGTTGTTGAACCCGATATCCTTTTGCTTGATGAGCCGCTGGGCGCGCTTGATGCAAACTTGCGCAAGAGCATTCAGAACGAATTGAAGCTGTTGCAGCGTTCGCTTGGCATTACATTTGTGTTCGTGACCCATGCGCAATCTGAGGCCTTAGCGTTGTCGGATCGTATTGTCGTGATGAACCAAGGTCGCATCGAACAAATCAGTGCGCCTTATGAATTATATACAAGACCCAAGAGCCTGTTTGTCGCGCAATTTATTGGGCGCAATACTTTGATCCCTGGCATAGTGCGCGCATCTGATGGCAACAGCGTGACAATGGACACGCCCTATGGCGCTTTGATGGGTTCGGTCCAAGCCGGTGTAGCTTCTGGCCAAAAAGCCAATTTGATTTTGCCAGCCGAGTCGATTGATCTTTTGGAGGCGAAAACCTCGAAGGCTGAACTCACCAAAACCTATGGCACCTGCAGCATTCCTGTGAAGGTTGGGCGCATCCAAAAAATTGGCCACATCGTGCAAATGGATGTGGACTTGGGCGAGGGCCGCACCATCGGGCTTGAAGGCCATGCCGATAAATATGGCGGGCGATTTGCTGCAGGCGATTCTGCTTTTATCGCCTGGAAAAAAGATGGCGCAACGGTGATTTTAGGGTAGGGCGATGGACACAGTTGTTCAACTTTCCAAAAAACTTCGCAGTGGCAAGATCGACGCTGTTGAATTGACTGAGATTGTTTTGGCGAACATTGCTGACTGTGATGACCAAGCCATCTTCATTGATATGTTGGTTGATCGGGCCCGCAGCGAAGCCAAAGCGGCGCGAAAGCGTCTAAAGGCTGACAAGCCCCTGAGTCTGCTCGATGGCATTCCCATTGGTTGGAAAGACCTGATGGATATTGAAGGGCGCGTCACGACGGCGGCCTCAGTGGTCTTGAAATCAAATCCAGCTGCCGCGAAGGATGCAACAATTGTTGCGGCTGGCAAAGCGGCCGGCATGATTTCCATTGGCACTTTGAATATGACCGAGTTTGCCTATTCCGGCATTGGCCTCAATCCACATTACGGCACACCGCGCAATCCGAGTGATGCAAAGGTCCATCGCTCGCCCGGTGGCTCTTCATCTGCTTCAGGCGTTGTCGTTGCAAAAGGCCTTTTGCCAGTGGCAATTGGCACGGACACAGGTGGATCTATTCGTATTCCAGCGTCGTTCAATGGTGTCGTCGGATACAAAAGTTCGACAGGTCACTATGCCATGGACGGTGTGTTCCCCTTGTCGCGCACACTCGATACCTTAGGGCCATTGGCTCAAACGGCTGAAGACTGCGTTTTGGTTGATGCAGTTTTGCGCGGTCAAGCCAAACCAGAAATCAAAGCAACTTCAGCCAAGGGCCAACTCTTCGTGGTGCCGGACAATATCATGTTCGATGGCGTTGAACCCGCTGTTGCCGCGAATTTTGAAGCTGCCCTTAAACGCATCGCCAAGGCGGGTGGAAAAATTGTGCATAAAAAATTTCCGGTGTTTGAAGCTATTCTCGATCTCATCAAAACAAGGGGCCATGTTTTGGGTGCTGAAGCCCTTCATCTCCATAACGGCCGTGTAAATGGCCCTGATGCCGCGCGCATGGATCAGCGTGTGGTGAAGCGGATTAAGCTGGCTGATCAGATGAGTGCCGTTGATTTGGTCGAAGTGTTGTTGCGGCGAAAAGAAATGATTGCGCAATGCAACGCGTTGATTGGTGAAGCGATTGTTGTTTGCCCGACAACACCCCATGTGGCGATGCCAATTGCACCACTGGAGGCCGACGAGGAAGAATTTTTCCGTGTGAATGCCAAGACACTGCGCAACACAATGCTGGGCAATTTTTTGGATTGGTGTGGGCTATCCATTCCAAGCGGAACCGACAAAGACAACATGCCCACCGGATTTTTGCTTTCCGCACAACACGGGCGTGATGCAGCTGTTTTGGGCACTGGCCTCGCACTTGAAGCGTTGATTAGGGGGTAGAAATGGAAGTTCACCAACGACTTTTTTCACCACTACAGCTTGGCAGTCAAACCATAAAGAACCGTATCGCAATGGCCCCCCTCACACGACAGATGGCTGAAGCAGATGGCACACCGACTGATGAAATGGCCGCCTATTATGCGAGGCGTGCGCGCGGTGGCTTTGGGTTGATCATTACTGAAGGCACCTATGAAGAAGATAAGTTAGGCTGCAAGGCTTATCTCTCTCAGCCAGGCATCGCAAATACGAAACATGTCAAAGGCTGGAAGAAAGTCTCCACTGTTGTTCACGAACATGGCGCAAAAGCCATTTTGCAATTGATGCATGGTGGTCGCGTATCTGATCCGCGCGTGTTAGGCGGCAAACCATCAGTGAGTGCATCCGCGACACAGAGTGGAGGCTGGACGCTTTACACTGATACAGATTATGAGCGAAAAATCCGCAACATCAAAAACAAGAGCTGGCCGAAGGTGACCTTCAACAAGGCGCGTGCTTTGACAGTCAAGGAACTTGAGAAAGTCGCTCAGGGTTTTGCAGATGGTGCAGCGCGCGCTGTCGATGCTGGATTCGATGGCGTCGAAATTCATGGAGCCAATGGCTATTTGCTTTGGCAATTCATCACATCAAAAAGTAATCAGCGCACTGATGAATTTGGCGGTTCGCCAGAAAACAATGTGCGCTTTGCCCGCATGGTCTGCGAAAAAGTGCGCAAAGCCATTGGTAAAGATAAGATCATCACTTTGCGCTTATCCCAAGATGGCGTTGATGATTTCGTTGGCGCATGGCCGGGCGGCGTGGATTATGCGCGGGCCATTGGCAAAGCTTTGCATGGAGCAGAGATCGATGCGCTGCATTGGTCGAGCTTTGGTTGGCGCGATAACCGCGACCCCAATTCCAAAATACCGATGTCGAGTGCTCTCAAGGAATCTTCAGGCTTTCCCGTTATCACCAATGGGGGGATTGCTGACGGACCCGAAGCAGAATCCTGTTTGGCGTCAGGCGGTGGCGACATGGTGGCCATTGGCCGTCCAAGCTTCACGCATCCCGATTGGCCTTACATCGTGCGTTCAGGTATTGATTACAATTGGCTACCCTTCGACCGAAAATATGTAGTTCGTCCTCCACTCGATTACGGCATCGCTTATCCGCTTCGTCTCGAAGATCCAAAATGGTCCCCAAAATTTAAATAGAGGAGAAAGTAAAATGGCTGCTAAAACTAAAAAGAAAATCATGTGTGCCTTCGGAACTGACATTGACTCAGTTGCGGGCTGGATCGGTTCATATGGTGGTGGTGACTCACCTTCGGATATTCAGCGTGGCGTCTTTGCCAGTGAAGTGGGCAATATCCGACTCTTGAACTTGTTCAAGAAATACAAGTTGAAAACCACATTCTTCATTCCCGGTCACTCGATTGAATCATTTCCCGATCAAGTGAAACGTATTGTGGATGAAGGCCATGAAGTGGGCGCACATGGGTATCTGCATGAAAACCCAATAGCCATGACACCAACACAAGAAGAAGATGTTCTGTCCTATACGGTCGATCTCATCGAGCGGGTATCAGGTAAAAAGCCTCGTGGCTATGTGGCACCTTGGTGGGAAATGTCGAATTCAACTGCGGCTTTGCTTTTGAAATATGGTTTCACCTACGATCACAGCCAAGGCTACCGCGATTTCTAACCCTTCTACGCGCGCGTTGGCGACAAATGGAACCTCATCGATTATTCCAAGACGGCCAAGGAATGGATGAAGCCAATGATTCATGGCAAGGAAATCGATCTCGTTGAAGTCGGTGCCAATTGGTATGTCGATGATCTTCCGCCGATGATGTTTATGAAAAAAGCACCGAACAGCCACGGTTTCGTCAATCCGCGCGACATTGAAGAACTGTGGCGTGATCAGTTTGACTGGGTGTACAACAATATGGATTATGGGGTGTTTGCTTTCACCATCCACCCCGACGTGAGTGGACGCCCGCAAGTCTTGGCAATGCTGGAACGTCTGATCAAATACATCAACAAAAAAGAAGCTGCAGAATGGATGACCTTTGAAGAAATCGCTGTTGATTTCCGCAAGCGCTATCCCTTTGCGGGTGGGAAACGTCCAGAAGTTGTCTGATTTAGATATGGTGTCCGGCGGCTTTACCCATGAAGCCGCCGCTTTTCTTAAGCTTGCGACCAATGGTGCTAGTCTGCAACATGGCTCAACTCCATATGTTTAGTTTGAAGACTCATCACACCATGGCTCATTTTTTCAATACCTGTGTGGCACCCCTTTTTGTGCCTGCAACCAGACCAGACCGATTTGCCAAGGCCGCGCAGTCTGGCGCTGATGCGGTGATCATTGATCTTGAAGACGCGGTCGCCGCTGACGAAAAAGCGAAGGCTCGCGCTGCACTCACCAAAAACATGTTGCCTGATGGTGCACTCCTGTTTCGTATCAATGCAGTCTCGACGCAATGGTTTAAGGATGATATTGCTGCGGTTGCAAGCCTTGACATCAATTGTGTGATGTTGGCGAAGACTGAGGGCATTGATGACATCGCACAGGTGCGAGCCATTGCCCCTAACATGCGCGTCATTGCCTTAATCGAAACAACCAAGGGCATGGCCAATGCCCGTGCCATTGCAGCGGCAGGCCCCGTCAGGTTGGCCTTTGGCTCACTTGATTACTGTGTCGATCTTGGCTGTGCCCATGACCGCGATGCCTTGCTTGCGGCGCGCAGTGAATTGGTCTTGGCGTCACGTTTGGCAGGCATAGCGCCACCGATTGACGGTGTTACGGCGCAAATCGGAGACGATGCCGCTGTTCAGAGCGATGCGGTTTACGCAGCAGTTTTGGGATTTTCTGGAAAGCTATGCGTGCACCCAACGCAAATTGCGCCAGTGAAATTGGTCTTTGCGCCTTCAGCGAAAGATGTGGCTTGGGCGGCGTGCATCTTGGCTTCGAGCACAGACGGTGTTGCAATGGTGGACGGCATGATGGTGGATGGGCCTGTGCGTCTGCAAGCGCAAGCGATTATGGCCCGCGCTGCTAGGCTTTGAAAAGATTGAGATCGCGCACCGGACGATCATTGATAAGATCAGCGATCACTGCAATCAGTCGCTCAGCCTTTTCGGGTCTCATGCCACCATCAATGAAAAGCGATAGCGCTTTTTCATTCATTTCGGTCAATGTAACTGGATTTTCTGGGTCGCCTTTGCAGTGCTCACGGCTGGCTTGAAGCACCTGGCCATCTGACAGGCGAACTTCGATAGCAGTGCCCCATGCTTTTGGATAACGCACGTCAACCTCAGGTGAAGTCTGTACAGTTACCTTCGGACGCAATTCCGCCATACGCGCGCGGCTGCTGTCATCAAAACTTGATTGCGACACACGGCCATCAGCAAGAGCTACCGCTACACAATGCTGCAATGAAAACTTTGCACTATAAGGGTCATTGGGGGAGGGGCGGTCACAAACATCGACTGCGGCCTTATAAGTGTGCACCGAAACATCTGAAACAGAACGATTGCCGATGGAGTGATGCAGGCTGATGGCGGCATCAATTGTGGGATGAGTGTGCCTGCAACACGGCCAAGGCTTGATAGACGTGCGAGTCAGTTCCCATGGATCTTCCGGAGAAGCAAGGACGGCCTCTGGCTTTGGATCGGGGCAAAGGGCACGGAAAAATCCCTTATCGCCTTCAAGGATTCTATCCGGGCCTGTGAAACCTTCTTTGGCCAGCAAAGCAGCCAGAACGCCGGACTCTGCCGCCCGAGCTGTGTGTAAATGTTTGCTCATGGCACCCGAGGCCATAAACTCCCATAACCCCGACGATTGCGTGCCCGCATTGCCCAGCGCCCAGACGCATTGGTCTTCTGACAGATTAAGCAGTGTGGCCGCCGCCATAGCCGAACCGAATGGTCCGCAGGTGCTAGTGTTATGCCAAACCTTGTAATGTTCTTTTCCAACCGCATTGCCCACGCGCGCGCAAGCTTCATAGCCGTGAAGAATGGCCTTAAGAAACGCGCGTCCACCTAGATCAAGAGAGTCTGCCAAAGCCCAAGCCGCAGGAATGACCACGCAACCAGGGTGCGTAACCGACGTACGGTGCAGATCATCAAGTTCGAGAATATGGCTGAGGCCACCAAAATAAAATGCCCGCCGTGCCACGTCGGATTTTTGCGGTGATGCCACAGCGCCTAACATGCGTGCAGGCGGTGTTTGCAAAGCTCCCAAGGCGCAAGCCACCGTATCGAGCACAAAAAAGCCAGCCCACTGCAGGTCGGCAGTTTTGATTTGTTTACCGCGAATTGCTCTCGTAAGTGATCGGGTCAAGCTCATCGAATTGCAAGGCTTTCATGATAGTAAATACATCACCATTCGTAGTCTTGGCTCCCGCAAATTGCTACCAATTTTTGCTAAGAAACTTTACCTTGTCCGACATCAGCACCCATTGGACAGAATGCATGACTTGAACAACGGAGGATTTCTGGCTCATCGTAGTCGTGTGGAGAACGAAGATGAGACAGAAATCCGTAACACAAGTGACGTCGTCCGAACAGGTTGTGAAAGACATAAGGCGGGCGACACGGAAACAGTATTCAGCTGAAGAAAAGATCAGGATCGTGCTGGACGGCTTGAGAGGCGAATACAGCATCGCTGAGCTTTGCGGGCGTGAGGGCATTGCTGAGAGCCTGTATTATAGCTGGTCGAAAGAGTTCCTTGAAGCAGGCAAACGCAGGCTGGCAGGCGATACCGAAAGATCTGCCAGCACAGGTGAAGTGAAAGAGCTTCGCCGCGAAGTGCGCGACATGAAGGAGCTAGTTGCTGACCTTGCTCTGGAAAACCGCGTGCTCAAAAAAAACATGATCGGGGATGGGGGCGACCTCGAATGAGATATCTTGCATCTGAAAAGCTTGAGATCATCCGCATCGTTGAGAAGTCGCACTTACCGGTGCGGCAAACACTGAACAAACTCGGCATTCCAAGAGCCACATTCTACCGCTGGTATGATCTTAACCGACTGGGCGGCATTGATGCCCTTGAGGATCACAGGCCACTGCCTGGCCATGTGTGGAACCGTGTGCCGGATAAAGTCAGGCGCGAGATTGTGGGTCTGGCGCTGGATGAACCCACGCTTTCGCCGAGAGAGTTGGCAGTCAGGTTCACCGACACAAAGCGTTATTTTGTCTCGGAATCTTCGGTGTATCGCCTGCTCAAGGCCCATGACCTGATCACCAGCCCGGCCTTCATCGTCATGAAGGCGGCTGATGAGTTCAAGGACAAAACCACAGCCATCAATCAGCTGTGGCAGACCGACTTCACTTACCTGAAGGTCACCGGCTGGGGCTGGTTCTATCTCTCAACCATCCTCGACGACTTCTCACGTTACATCATCGCCTGGAAGCTCTGCACTACGATGAAAACGACTGATGTCACTGACACCTTAAACTTGGCGTTACAGGCCTCTGGCTGTGGTGATGCGCACGTCCTTCATAAGCCAAGGCTGCTCAGTGACAATGGCTCGTCCTACATCTCGGCCGAACTTGCAGACTGGCTGGGCGACAAAGGCATGGACCACACCCGGGGTGCACCCATGCATCCCCAGACCCAAGGCAAAATCGAGCGGTGGCATCAGACCCTCAAGAACCGCATCCTGCTCGAGAACTATTATCTGCCCGGCGATCTTGAGCAGAAGATTGCTGACTTCATCAGCCACTACAATCATGTTCGATACCATGAAAGCATCGCCAACCTGACACCTGCAGACGTGTACTTCGGCAGAGCACAGACCATTTTAAAAACCAGAGAAAGGATCAAACACCAGACACTCAAAAACCGACGCTTGCATCACAGCAGGCAAGCCGCTTAAAATGAAAAACCAGATGCGCCAGATCCTCCGTTCAATCAGGCCGCAAGAAGTCCATATTTATCTGACGACGGACAGTTTCAACCACCATAGCAAGAAATTTTTATCAGACATCAGACAGAATTGATCCAATGAAATCGCATTTTCTGAATCAGCGATTAAATTTAGAAGATTT
>JAYWEV010000238.1:0-9038 GCA_043779145.1 Aestuariivirga sp.
TTTTCAAAGGCGAGGCACAACCAAATGGTTATACTGAGCCATTGCTTCATGCTTATCGTTTGAGAGTGAAGGCGCTTGGAGCATCAGACGGTCAATTGAAATCAACTTCCCTTTAAACCGTCATTCCCGTGAATCTAAGCTATCATATTCACACATCTTGTTTGAGCAAGATTTTTTAGAACACAAAACACGTTGTTTCGACCCTCAACTCGTCATCCCGGCGAAGGCCGCGACAGGGCTTTTTAACGGCACAGCTGGTTGCTAGCCCGGCCGCGGCCTTCGCCGGGGTGACGGTATTATATAGTTAAATTCAAATGGTCGCATAAAGTTCTAGCTCATAATTTTTTCGGCGGCGATCAAAAACTCTTGGTTGCCATCGCCCCCTTCCATGGGTGATGGCACAATGCCTTTAACACTCCAGCCCAAACCGATTAGGAACTGCGTGATATTTTTGTTCACACGTTCAAATGCTAGTTTATCTTTTACGATGCCACCCTTGCCAACACCATCTTTGCCCACTTCGAATTGCGGCTTGATGAGCGCTATGAGATGCGCGCCACTTTTCATTAAGTTCAACGCCGGCGGCAGAGCGATGTGCAGTGGAATGAAGCTCACATCGCAGGTGATCAGCGAAACTTCCTCTGAAATATATTCAGCTTCTAAATCGCGCGCATTCAGACCTTCATGCAAAGTTATGCGATCATCGCGCAGCATCATTTGGCTGTGACCAACATCGACGGCAAAGACGTGTTTGGCACCACGTTCGAGAAGCACTTCGGTGAAGCCACCTGTTGATGCGCCGATGTCTAAACATTCACGGCCTTTAACTTCTATTTGAAAATGGTCGAGCGCATGAACAAGCTTCACTGCAGCCCGGGATACATATTGGCTGCCCTCATCGGTGATCGTCAGCTTGGCATCTGATAAAACCATCTGCGATGGCTTGCGTGCTGGTTCACCATCCACTTGCACGAGTCCGCGCAGCACAGCATCACGTGACCTTGCTCTGCTGGGGTAAAGCATGCGGGCGACGAGGGCTTCATCTAAACGTTGGCGGATCATTTGTTCTCCATAGATTTTGATGCGAGGGTGATTTTAGAATCGTCCATTTCAGGAAAATGTGAATGACACGAGGTTTTATTCAATTTCTGATCGGCGCAATTTAGCCGATATTGTGCCATTAAAGCCATGAGTTTATGATCGCAACCACTGGCACTTAGGAAATTTACGTGGGAGCATTTTGATGGGCAATAACGACTCGAAAGTTTCTTTGCGTCACACAAATTTTTTAGTTTTGGCTGTACTTCTTGTTGCACTTTTTGGTTTGAGCCTGACTGCACTGAAGGCAGAAGAGAGCGCGTCCGATGGCGTAAATCTTGATGATCCAACAAAAAAGGAATTTGCTATGCAGCTTGTCTCCAGTGCTGAAAATTCTTCAACCGATTGGCGCAAGCAATTTACTTACATCGAAGATATCAAAGATGGTCGGGGTTACACGGCAGGTATTATCGGCTTTACAACAGGCACGAGCGACCTTCTGGAAATTGTCGAAGGCTATTCGGAACTCTTTCCTTCCAATGGGCTTGAGAAATATCTTCCAGCTTTGCGTAAGGTCAATGGCAGCGCTTCCCATCACGGCCTTGATCCAGGTTTTACTGCGGCCTGGATAAAAGAAGCGGAAAAACCTGACTTTCAGGCCGCGCAAGAAAAGGAACGTGATGACATTTATTTCACCCCGTCTGTAACGCAGGGCAAAGCCGACGGTCTGCGGGCGTTGGGCCAGTTCATTTATTATGATGCTGCAGTGGTGCACGGATTTGATGGCATGATGGATGTACGAGCACGCGCCGCAAAAAAAGCCAAATCGCCAGCATTTGGTGGATCAGAAAGCAAATATCTGAATGCATTTTTAGATGAACGTGTAGTCGAAATGAAAAAAGAAAAAGCGCATTCCGACATGTCACGAATTGAAAGAACGCAGCGTGTCTTTTTAAAAAGCGGGAACTTAGACCTTAGAGCTCCGCTATCGTGGAGCGTTTACGGCGATCAATTCCACATCAAATAGTTTGCTCCAACTGAAAGTAAGATCAATCGACATCCAGTGGCGTTGTGCCTGTCGGTTTGCCGTTGGCACCAAGCGTGATTTTTTCAATGCGGGCTTCGGCTTCGGCTAATTTGGTTTCGCAATGTTTGCGAAGCGCTTCGCCGCGTTCGTAAATCTTAATTGATTCTTCCAAATCCACACGGCCTGATTCAAGCTTGGCCACGATTTCTTCAAGCATCGCCAATGCCTTTTCGAAAGAGAGTGATTTAATATCGGGTTCATCGGCCATCATTAATCTTCGTCCTGTTCTTCGAAATCTTCATCATCGCCCATAATCGCCGAGCCGTGCATTAATGCCGCGAGATGCGCGCCCACGCCACCTGCCAGCCCTTGCAAATCATAGCCGCCTTCGAGAATGGAAACAACGCGGCCTTCGCAATGGGTTTGCGCAATTTCCATGAGTTGCAAAGTGGCCCAAGCAAAATCTTCTTCTACCAATTCCAAGCTGCCTAGTGGATCTCTTATATGAGCGTCAAAGCCTGCGCTGATAATCAATAGATCAGGTTCAAAGGCGTTCAAATTGGTCAAGATTTTTGTCGACATGGCTTCGCGAAATTGCGCACCGCCATCACCAGCGCGCAGAGGCGCATTGAAGATGTTGCCCACCCCAGTCTCACTGACTGCACCCGTGCCAGGGTAGAGCGGCATTTGGTGGGTGGAGCCATAGAACATATTTTTGTCTGACCAGAAAATATCTTGCGTGCCATTGCCGTGATGCACATCAAAATCAATCACGGCCACGCGTTCAGCACCATATGTGGCGCGGGCGTAAAAGGCGGCGATGGCGGCGTGGTTGAAAAAGCAAAAACCCATGGCACGGTTATGTTCGGCGTGATGGCCGGGCGGACGCATGGCGAGGAATGCGTTTTGCGCTTCGCCCTTGAATACGGCATCGACCGCTGCTGTGGCGCCACCCACAGAGCGCAACACAGCGGGCAAAGTGCCGGGCGACATGACGGTGTCTGAATCCAAATACTCAAAACCCTCTTCCGGCGCAGCGCTGAGAATCTTTTGGTAGTGCTCCTCAGTGTGGCAGCGGATGATGTCCTCCGCGCGGCCCAAGGGAGCTTCGCGGTTGACGATGGATTTGAAATGGGGTGAGCGCAGAACGTCATGTACCGCGCGGATGCGGTCAATCCGTTCAGGGTGGCCGTCGGGGGTGACATGCGCCATGCTAGCGGGGTGGGAGAAAACAAAAGTGGACATGTGTGCTGGGTAGCCGAAAAATTTATGTGATGCTATAGGGCGTTAATGATCAGCGCCAAAGACATTTCAAAAGCCGCCGACCTGCTTTTGGGCGGGGAATTGGTGGCATTCCCGACTGAGACGGTCTACGGGCTGGGCGCGCTGGCAACAGATGACAATGCCGTGGCGCGGATTTATGCGGCCAAGGGGCGCCCCACATTCAATCCGCTGATTTCGCACGTGCCTGATGTTGAGGCGGCTTTTGCTCTGGGCGAGTTTTCGGCTGATGCACTCAAATTGGCGGCGCGTTTTTGGCCGGGGCCTTTGACTTTGGTTGTGCCACGTTGGAGCACGTGCACTGTTTCGCTTTTAGCATCGGCGGGTTTGGCGTCACTGGCCATTCGTGTGCCGCAGCATCCGATAGCCTTAGAGTTGCTGCGTGCAGTGGGGAAGCCTGTGGTGGCACCTTCGGCCAATCCATCAGGCCGTATTAGCCCGACCACTGCGCAGCATGTGCGTGATGGGTTGGGGGCCAAGGTTTCGATGGTGCTTGATGGTGGGCCTTGCACTGTTGGGGTTGAGTCAACCGTGGTCAGCTTTCTTGAGGGCAAGGCGACTTTGCTCCGGCCCGGAGGATTGGCGCGTGAAACCATTGAGGACGCAATGGGCTTTCGATTGCTTGATGGAGAAGCCGGCATGATGCATTCGCCGGGGCAAATGGAAAGTCATTATGCTCCTCATGCGGCGATGCGGTTGAATGCGGAGGCCGTAATGAATGGCGAGGCTTATTTGGGATTTGGAAAATTTGGGCTTGAGCATAATCTCTCGCCGTCCGGTGATGTCGTTGAGGCCGCTGCAAACCTGTTTCGCATGTTGCATGAGCTGGATGCCATGAAGCCAGAACTTATCGCTGTTGCGCCGATCCCGATGAGCGGGTTGGGTGAGGCGATTAATGATCGCCTGAAACGCGCGGCGGCGCCGAGATGATGCCAACGCTCGAAACTTTGCAACGCTTCATCGCTATTGTCGGCGAGAAGAACGCGATCAGTAATGTTGTCGATATGGCCCCCTATATGCGCGAGTGCCGTGACCTTTGGCCGGGCACTTCGCCATTGGTGTTGCGGCCTGCAAACACCGATGAAGTTTCGCGCATTTTGAAAATCGCTCACGAGACCAACACAGCCATTGTTCCGCAATCAGGCAACACTGGTTTAGTGGGTGGCCAGATGCCGACGGGGCCTGAGGTTTTGCTTTCACTTGACCGTATGACGAAAATTATTTCGGTGGATGCTGATGATTATTCGATAACGGTGGAAGCAGGTTGCATTCTGAAAAATGTGCAGAATGCTGCTGTTGCTGTTGACCGCCTGTTTCCGCTCAGTCTCGCCTCTGAAGGTTCATGTCGCATGGGCGGCAATCTTTCCAGCAATGCGGGCGGGCTTAATGTTTTGGCTTATGGCAACACGCGTGATTTGTGTTTGGGGCTTGAGGTTGTGTTGGCTGACGGGCGCATTTGGAATGGGCTGAAGAAACTGCGCAAGGATAATACGGGTTATGATTTGAAGAACCTGTTCATTGGCGCGGAAGGTACGCTGGGGATCATCACTGCTGCGGTTTTGAAACTTTATCCCAAGCCGCGCCGCAACGACACGGCCTTCATCGCCGTGCCCTCCCCTCAAGCTGCGGTTGATTTGTTGGCGCTGGTGAAAAATGAAAGTGGCAATCGCGCGGTGGCGTTTGAGTTGATGCCAGAGATTGCGATGGGTTTTACTGTTAAGTATATGGACATCACCAATCCGATCACCTCGCCCTCGCCATGGTTCGTGTTGACGGAACTGGCTGATGCCGTGCCCGGCAGTTTTGAAACCATTTTGGAAACGGCGATGGAGATTGGGATCGTCACCGATGCGTCCATCGCGCAATCGGACGGACAGCGCCAAGCATTGTGGGCTATTCGTGAGTTGATGCCGGAGTCGCAACGCTATGAGGGCGGCTCGATCAAGCATGATGTGTCGGTTCCCGTGTCTCACATCCCTGCGTTTATTGATGAGGCAACGAAAGCGGTGCATGGGTTTATGGCCGACGCCCGCGTGATGTGCTTTGGCCATATGGGCGATGGCAATATGCATTTTAACGTGTCGCAGCCTGTGGGCATGGATAAACAGAAATTCTTGAAGCAACGGCACGCGCTCAATTGGGTGGTGTTTGATGTGGTGCTGAAACATGGCGGATCGATCAGCGCCGAGCATGGCATTGGGCAATTAAAGCGCGATGATATGTTGCGGATTAAATCACCTGTGGAGTTGGAGATGATGCGCGGTGTGAAGGCGATGCTGGATCCCAAGGGCATTATGAACCCAGGCAAGGTTTTGCCGCTGTGAGGTTTCGGAAAGCAAGGCCTGTTGATCGAGATATGGTGATTGCGCTTTGGCAGGCTTGCGGATTGACTCGTGAATGGAATGATCCGGTTCAGGATTATGGTTTTGCGTTGGCAGGTGCGACTTCAACAATTCTGGTTCATGAGATAGAAAGTAAAATCGTGGCGTCAGTCTTCGCCTTCAACACCAACTCCACATTTGATCTATGCACCGCCTCATAGGGCTCAAAATAATTCACCCAGCCTGCTTCCAATGGCCCAGCAATGATATGGCGTAAGTCTTGATCGCGCAATTCGGGTTCGGCGGCCATGCGCTTCAACATGCGGATATATTGTTGTGTGGCGCGAATTAAGGTTTTGCCATAGCCGCCTTTGTCGATCACATCGGCATGGCCGTGGTTGGGCAGGATGTGGGTGGGGCTAAGCGCCCAGATGTGATCGAGATCAGCGAGGTGGGTGTTCATATGTTCGGGTTCGGCGACATAGGTTACTGTGTCCTCCATCGTGTCGCCCGCCAGCAAGACGCCCTGCTCTTTCATCCAGATCACTGTTGCATCATCACTATGAATGTTGAACTCAAGAAATTGCAGATCGAGTGTACCCAATTTGAAATTCATCGCTTTGGAAAAAGTCTGTGTGGGCATAATCAGCGGATCGATAGCGGGAAGGCCGTGGTCGGTTCCATCTTCAATTGCTGATTTATGTTCTGTCAGATGATCGATGGTTTTTTGATTGGCAATAATCGTACAATCTTTGAACACTTCGGTTCCGGCCACATGGTCAAGATGCCAATGGCTGAGGAGCACGGTGAATTTGGTCACGCCGATACCAGATAGATGACCTCGAATGGCCTTGGCGTATTCATTCGAGCAATGCGTGTCATAAACCAAAGCTTCATGGCCATCCACAATCGCATAGCTCGCAATGCCGAGCGATAACGCGCCATTATCAACCCAATTGTCTTGTTCCATAAAACGATAACCCGGCACGCGGCCATCGTAATAGGCGTAGATGTTTTTGTGCGGTTGAAGGATGCGGAGCTGTTTGGTCATTGCGTTAGATTAGACCCATTTGGCCAGGGGGTGGTGGAATATCTTTTGGTTTTGGTGGCGGAGCGTTTCGCGCGATCGCTGTGGGTTCCATGGTGAAATAATCATCGGGTGGTGGTTCCAGCAAATCACGCACATTTTCTTCTGCGGCATCTAACCAGCAATCAAAATCTTTAGGGTGGATCACCACGGGGCTACGGTCGTGGATGGTGGCGATGAGTAAATTAGGATCGGTTGTTAACATGGCTGCGGTTTCGAGTTCTGAACCATCAGCACTCTGCCAATGCTCCCAAATGCCACCAAAGGCAAAGAGGCCGTTATCAGGACGGTGGATGAAGTAAGGGCGTTTTTTGCCGGGCACATCGCCTTCCCATTCATAAAAACCATCGGTGGGAAACAAGCAGCGGCGGCGGCGTATTGCGTTTTTGAAGCTGGGTTTTTCATAAACTGTTTCAGCCCTGGCATTGATCAAAGGGCGCGGCTGGATTTCTTTAGCCCAGCTTGGAACGAAACCCCAGCGCACCAATTCGAAATGGCGTTGATGATCAAGTCCTGTTCGCACGATGGCGATGGGGCTTCCCGGCGTTACATATTGGCGGGGCGGAAAATCCGCCTGTTCCAAATATTGAAACAAAGCCCTTGCTTCATCAGCCGGTTTGCGAAAACTATAGAGACCACACATGAGGCGACAATAGCGATATGACACGACCAATTCTAGGAGCATCAGCTTGTATTTGGCGCGGGGGCCAACTTCTGTTGATCAAGCGGGGCAAGCCGCCGGGCAAGGGTTTGTGGAGCTTGCCGGGTGGCAAGATTGAACGTGGCGAGGAAGTAGAAGCAGCTGCAGCGCGCGAATTGTTTGAGGAAACGCAGGTTGTGGCAAAGTTAGTTCATGCCATGGGCCCGTTTGAAGTGAAGCGTGATGGTGTTTTGATTTATTCGATAACATGTTTTGCCGGGCATTATGTTTCGGGTGATGCAGTGGCTGGCAGCGATGCGGCGGAAGTGGCATGGGTTTATCCACAGGACATAGGGGCCTCTGAGCTTGCGCCAAATATTGCGCAAGCCATTGCGGAATCTGCGAAAGTTCTAAAGCTTTAGTTTAACTTGATGAGTAGCGTTAACCTTCTCTTAAGGTTCGACTCGCGGTTGCAATTTCACCTGTTAATGTCTGTTAACGCAGTTGAGGTGGGCTCAGTTGCGGCATCAAGTTTAGGTTCAATGTATAAATTATCCGAAGAGCAAATCGCCGAACTGCCGCCGCAAGAAGCTAAACAAATGGCGTTGCGCTATATTCTCGAAGCATGGGAAGAAGCGATTTATGATGGGCTTGACCCTGATGCGATTGCCACTGCGGCGATTTTTGCAGCACTGTCGGATATGATTGCAACTTATGGCGAAGAGCCCGTTGCTGTGATGTGCGAACGTTTGCCGGAGCGTATTCGCTCTGGTGAGTTTACGGTGGGTAAGACGCACCAATAATCTAGCTCTGTTGCCCGTTAGCCGAAGCGACTAGAACGCATTTATGAATCACCTTCCCGATAGCCGTTACTCTTGGATCCGCCTTGCAGCTTCAATAATCCTTGCCACCACCGGCGGGATCGGGCTTTGGGCTGGTGTGGTGGTGCTGCCTTTTATTCAGGCGGAATTTCATATTGACCGGGCTGGGGCAGCATTCCCTTATACGATGACAATGCTTGGTTTTGCTGTTGGTGGCATTCTGTCTGGGAAGCTGGCCGATAAGTTTGGCATTATGGTTCCGATGATGATCAGCGGCGTTATGCTGTGCATTGGTTTTATCGCGACGGCATTTGCCCCAAATTATTGGAGTTATGTTGCCTCCTCTGCTCTCATAATTGGTGCTCTCGGCAGCGGAACAACTTTTGGGCCGCTGGTTGCTGATGTGTCTTTGTGGTTTCAAAAGCGGCGCGGCATTGCGGTTGGCATTGTGGCATCGGGCAATTATCTGGCGGGCACGATCTGGCCACCGCTGCTCACTCACATGACTCAGCAATACGGCTGGCGCAATGCGTTTATGGTGATCGGTGTTGTGTGCATCACAATCATGTTGCCATTGTCATTGATGTTGCGGACACGGGCATCGACGATTGACCGACCAAGCCCAACATCAAATGGCCAAGTCGAAAAAGGTTCAAACTCACTGCAGGCGATTTTGATTTTGGCGGGCTTGGCCTGTTGTGTAGCAATGAGCATGCCGCAGGTTCATATTCTGGCTTATTGTGGTGATTTAGGCTTTGACCGTGCGGTTGGTGCGCAGATGCTTTCGGTCATGTTAGGCTTTGGCGTGGTGAGCCGGTTGGTT
>JAYWEV010000239.1:0-9025 GCA_043779145.1 Aestuariivirga sp.
GAAGCGTTAAAACACATTCCTGCAGACGACTACATTACTTGGATAAAAGCCTTGTTTGCCCTCAAAAACCATTTTGACGACAAGGGTTTTGACATTTGGCATGAATGGTCGAAGACTGCGCAAGATAAGTACAAAGGCGAAGCTGAATGTCGAAAAAAGTGGGACGGTGCAAAGCCCAATGGTCGTCTTGGCTTAGGCTCAGTATTTCACTGGGCTAAAGAAAATGGTTGGAACGGGCCTGCAAACGGTATGAACCGTGTCATTGCTGCCATGAACGAGCGCTTTGGAATATTCACCCACGGCAACCGCACCCTGATCATTGTAAAAGATGGGAGTGGCGAAGCAGAGGACGGCCTCGTTCTTCTTGGTGTGGTGCCGTTCTTTGATCGCATGGCTCCTGAAACGCTTGCCATGACCGACGGTAAAGGTGGCAGCAAACATTTGCCAGTAGCACCACTTTGGAAAAGTCACCCTCATGCTGCTCATTACCACAAAGTTGTGTTTAACCCTGCTATACCTACAGGGCACAATGGCAAGACGTGGAATACCTATCAGGGCCTAGCCTTTGATCCTGTGCCGGGAGAATGGGGTAAGTTTCGCCAGCATCTCCTAGAAGTAATTTGCGACGGCCGAAGCGATCTCTTCGAGTGGATCATGAACTGGTTTGCACTTGGTGTGCAAAAACCTGCGGAGTTGATTGGCACTGCTGTCGTGTTCAAGGGGCCGCCCGGCACGGGCAAAGGCATTGTCGCGGAAATTTATGGCAAGCTGTGGGGTCCGCATTACATCAACGTCACCCAAGCTTCGCACGTACTTGGCCGATTCAATTCGCACCTCGCCTCCAAGCGGCTTGTGTTTATCGACGAAGGCATGTTTGGCGGTAACAGAAAGGAAGCTGGTGTCATCAAGACCCGTGTCACCGAATCTCACATTGTGTTAGAACAGAAGGGCGTTGATCCTATCCGTATGCGAAACTACTCACTGGTCATCTTTGCATCCAATGAGGATTCAGTTGTTCCAGCCGACTCTGGTGACAGACGTTGGATGGTGTTTGAAGTCGGCAACACAAAGAAAGAGGATCGACCCTATTTTGCTGCAATCTTCGCAGAAATGGAAAGCGGAGGTTATGAGGCCATGCTTTACGATTTTCTGCACCGAGACCTAAGCCAAGGGCCTGACCCGCATAAGACCATCAAGACGGAAGCCCTGTTCGATGAAATTCTGCGCGCTCAACCAGCTTATGTGCAATATATCCACCAAATTCTGCACAATGGCCGTTTGCCACAAAACCGCGTCAATGACGCATCCAGCACTACAATACGAGCACTGGTCGAAGAAATGCGCCAGCGCTTTCCAATGGAGCGGCGGCTGAGTGAAGTGGCGCTTGGCAGGCTGCTCCACAGAATCATCCCCGCCATGACCACTGATCGCAACGGACAATATCTTGTGCGATATGTGGCCAAAGATGTCGCCGACACCGAAACGTCAACACGCTATGACTGGCCAAAGTTGGTTGAGGCACGGGCGGCATTTGAAAAGCATATTGGCGTACCCGTGCCGTGGGCGAAGGATGACGGAGAATGGCAGGAAGACCCGCCAGTTGAATTTGAGGGTGGCGAGGGCAACGATCAGGGCTCATATCGCGCCCCGCGCTTCGACGCCATTTAGTAAGAAAAGGGGATGTTAAGGGCGCGGTGCGGTTGCTGCGCCTTTAGCTTTTTGGAGTAGAATACAGTTTTAGGCTATTATCTTACTTATCCTACTGGAACCCTGGATTTGTAGGTGACAAGGGCAATGACTTGGGTCGTTGTTTGGGCGGTGCTGAAGGCCGTAAGCTTGGGCCATGATCCAGTATTCCAATCACACGGAAACCAGCCCCCAAATATTGTTAAAGCGGGCTTCTTACGTTGCTGCGCACCGTGAATATCTCGATTATCTGCGCCTGCTGTTGGACCGCGCCGCGCTGCCCCGCTGCAATGTTCATCTGCCGAATTTAACGACGATGTCAGCGATGGTCACGGAGTTGCGTGCTTTTTACCCCACAGCACCTTGGCTCAATGCAGTGGTATTGGGGCGAGTGCTGCACCGTGTACTTGCGCCGCTGCTGACTTGGCATGGTGGCGGGCAAGAGAAGTGGCATTCTATCTGTAAGTTGAACGTCACACAGGAAACGACCGTCTATCGATTTCCTACGGTGCGGAGGTGCAGAAACGCAATTGCAGACTATTTGGTTGCGAAGCCCCCTTGGACAAACGATCACGACCAATGGCAAAGGGCTGCTTGCGAAGAGCATCGGTGACTATCACTGTGCCAACGAAGGAACGCCTATTATTCGCCTACTATTGCAACACTTGCGAATCCAACGCATTGAAATCATCCGCCGTCTGGCCGCAGAACCGCTAATAGCAAATTAGGTTTGTGGTGAGTAGCATAAAACCTAACCCTCAACGCAAAACTCTACCTTACCATTGGCGAGTGTCAAAACTGGCCTACCGCTCTTCCCTGAAATTATTTAGCGTGCGGGCTCACAGAAAAGAAGTTAGTACCTATGAACGCGGACAATCCAACTTCTTAGATTAGAACAACTAGAAAAGAGCTCTACAAACAGCGGGATCAAACTGCCGCTGCGATATTTGCACCTAAGAACCGACAATAGTCCACCCACGCAGGTGAATCTCGGAACGGAGATTCCAATACTGTGGATAGTGTGCTGTTGAGGTGCGCAACTGAAATCTGATTAGCATCATGAGCGAGATTCAAATATTTAGTTCCCACCTTTGCGCCCATAGTAAGGGCTGCCACAAGACCTTGCGAAGCAAGTATGTCTCTCGCAAAAAGCGCGTCTCCAATCGAGTGTATTTGGTCAGATGGCTCCGTCATTTGAGCTGTAGTAACACCTGACCAAACCGAATTGGGGGACACTCGCGCCAAATCTTGACAAAACCAATTTGCACTACGGGCTAGCTGCCCGACTAACTCCAACCAAGTTTGTTTGATAAGCGCTCCATAGCCGACTACACCTACTAAAAGGCCATGATCATTCGCGAGCCTGTACGCATAACCGTCAGATAATCCAACAATTCCGAACTCTGGCTGCCATGTCCCTTTAAAGAAGAACAGGCGTCCAACAATTGGCTTTGCAGGTCGTATCCGGTTTGATGAAGTAACCGACGAACGGCCTGTGGCATCAATTACCTCAAAACCTTTGTCCCGCAGGGACGTGATATCCTCAGCTGACTTGAACCTAACACGCCTTGTTGCGATGCCAATGCGACTCGCAATGGTGAACAACGATTTTTCAAGATTCGGGCGACTGACGTGTGCCGTCAATGGACAATCCAAGTATACTGGATCGGAATTCCATTGAACGACTCGTCGATTATGCAGTCGACTTACTCCAAGTTCTGCTGGTGCCACACCGGTCTCGACTAGGAGTGCAATTACTTGTGCAGGAACGCACTCAAGTCTCATCTCGCAACAATCATTGGGAAATTTGCTACTCCATATTTCCACTCTACGGCTACTCGAAGCTGCATAGATTGCAGCCATAAGTCCGGCTGGACCTGCGCCCAAGACAATTATGCTTGGGGCCATGCAGGTGGATCGATAGCAACGAATCGATTGTCGGCAATGGCATCGAACGACACGATAAACCCTTTGTCGGCGAGCGCATGCGCCAGAGGGTCGATGCCGCCAATGCCCAACATTGATTGGCGCGCCATGTTGATTTCCGGTGCTCCAGCCAATCTGCCCTTTGCATATCCAACAAAAAGCTTGTCCAACAATAAAAAATATGCCGCCTGTAACGCGTCATGCTCCGCTTGACCAACGGGCGCAACCTTTGCTCCCACATTTCGAATATATGCATCCTCAGGGTATTTACTTAGCCATTCCTTGATGTCACAAAATGTCTGAAAATGGTCCTCACCTTCCGCAATTATTGACGAAATCGACTCTGCCAATTCAACGTTCGCAACAACAGCGACTGTAGGTGGTGGGTTCTTCAGAGTAGCAAGTATGTTTGCGTATATGCCGTCTACTCCAGCGGACGGTGCTTCGATTGTGATAAAGTCGTCAATTGTTGACTTTCCAGCTACTCGCGGTTCTACTGGTCTATAGACGTTGGGAGACGATGGAAGCTTACTCGCAACTCTAAGGCTTGGCTTGAAAGTGCCAGGAGACATCAAGCCACGCAAAACGTCATTAACCGCACGCGTGTGGCGCATTTCTCCAATGGCTATTCGCATTAGCTCGGAACGAGTTGCTCTGACATCGTCTCTCAGTGACGCTGGTGTCGACAGCGACGAATCAGTATCAACTTTCAATGAGTAAGCAGCAGCCAAATACTCGTGAGCAACTCCCAGTTCCACGCCAGCGGCATACTGTAAATGTGTCAAAAGTTCATCCAGATCTCTCAATGGCGTTCCGTTGACTGTCTTCGGTGCGTATGGAGTTGCAATTTCACGTCGACCAACGACAAAATGTAGCTCCTGCCATCTCCCATTTATTTCATAATGGTCCAACTCGTCTGCTGGCCCGTCTACAGCAGGTGCCGGTGGCACAGCTTGCGCCGCCCTAACGCGGCGCTGCCAAGGAACGGCAGCATTCCATGGCACGAGATTTGAAGGTAAGGAGGCTGGATAAACAGGCTGTACAATGTCTGGATGATTGCTAGCCCAATAAAAGCATCCGCAGTCTCGAAAATCATGTGTCCATGGGCTGCACAAAGACTGAGTAAGTTCGCCTGGCAAGAAAGCGGCCGATAATGCACCAGTGTCATCAAGATATTGCGCTCTTTTGGAGTTGATTGTCACCGTACCGGTTGTTCCGGAAGCCGAAAACGTGACTGAAATTGGGCTGTTTTCGGTCAACATTCTTATGGCGGTCCAACAGTCTGTTGGTTTGCGTCCAGCACCTGTACTTGGAATAGAAAGCGTACGTGGGTCGAACTTCATCTGGCCAAGGATTCCAAAATTACCTTCAAGCATAGTCACGACAATTTTTGATCCACCGCCAAACAGTTGGTTCAAATCTCGATACGCTTGAGCATCCACCGCGCCGAGAGCGCCCGACGTAAGAGCCTTTTCCCAACCACTTTGGTCGAGCGATACTAATTGAAGTTCATTAGTTTCCCAATAGACATCAATTTCAGTAAACGGTAGAAATCGCCTTTCCAAGTTCCGCAAATCACACTCTAGACCGGGGAAACAGTTTCCTATTCCAGATTCAAGGCGTGTTGAAACTGGATTGCCTGCGACGGTGGAAGTAACGTCCGACTGCTTTGCAAAACGTCGAATCGCAGCTACATTGCGCGCCAACAATTTTGGAGCAACATCATTATTCATGAACTATCTCCTCCGTCCAGACTGGGATAAAAAAATGAAGGCCGAGACACGCTAAGTTCACAGTAAGCCGCCAAGCAAAACAACAACCATGATCGAATAAATTCACAACTTTGAAGGGTGCGCGTAACCGCTTCTTGGTGGCAACTTCCCGAACAAAGGTAACGCGCCCAGCAAGAGGCGCAATCGGTTTGCGAATGGACATGGCGTTGAATCAAGAAAGCTCGACGATGCTCTGAATTAAGTCCTCCGGAAGTTCCCATTTCGAACGACTTTTCCCCGATTGCGCGATGGCACGCGTACCATTTTCCTTCCGCCGACAAAGAAAAATATCCGCCGCCAGCTCCACACGGGTAGGGCGAACTTGCCCCGCGATGAATCTGCTTTAAAGCTACTGCGAAGTTGGTAAGGCTGATTTTTCCAGTTTCTATAGCGTTGCCAATCTGCTCACGGGATATTGCAGTTAACTCGTCGAGGTAGTCAGCCCAATTACCGTCGTGGAAATTCGAGCCGTCAGCAGCAACTCTCAATGGAGAGAGTCCAACTTCAGAAAACCCTAAATCTAGTACCGCTTTGATGCGTTCTTTTAGTCGGAACGGAGTAGCCGCGCCGACGGTCATGCGTGCTGCGACTTGAGCTTTACCAGGATTTGAAAGCAAGGGGGCTACTCTCTTAGCGATCAAGCTAAAGCTTCCACGCCCTCCCAATGAAGGACGTTGCTTGTCGTGCGTGAAAGCATCGCCATCGACGCTGACTGTGACTGCAAATCGATGATTTCGAAATAGTTCAATAGCTTCGTCGTCAACCAGCGTGCCGTTAGTAGTAATAGAAAATCGGAGATCAGCGCCGACCCGCTCAGCCGCCGCCGTGGCATAGTCAACTACCGCTCTGACAAGTTTTTGATTGATTAGTGGTTCGCCCCCAAGAAATCCGACCGTAATTGGTGCCCTAATGTCTGCCTGAGACAGCAACGCATCTATGCCAGCAAATGCAACTTCATTTGACATTTTTGCTAACTGGCGCCCCCCAAAAGAACCGCGGTCCGCATAGCAATAGCTACAACCTAAATTGCAATCGGATGACACATTGAGCGATAGACTTTGCACGCTTGGTTCGACTACATCGGAAAGCTCGCTCTCGCCAAGCGCTGTAGATGCAAAAAGCTCGGACCATTTCGAAGCTTCGTGGTTGTCGCTGTCCCATTCCTTGGCAAGTGACGGATTAAGATCATAGACACGAGAATGAGGAACTACTAACACGTGCTCCCCAATCGCAGACGAGAAACGGCGGTAAATTGGGGCATCGATCAAACCGGCAACCTCGGCTACAACTTTCATCTGCCCATCGACTCCTCTGAGTTCAGACGGTGCAAAACAATTTCCCGTCGTCGCAGTGCTGACTCCGATAATTTGCGTTCAATAGAGTCGACCTGCGGCACATCCCCTAATGGGGTGCGACCAAGTTTCTCGGCAAATTGCTGGCGGGGACGATTGGCCCAACGCATTACAAGATCATATTGCCACATCGCTAAGGTCAGCGGCAAGGCGTTTGATTGCCTCATCAATGGAGGCATTCTCATCGACGTGTTACCGTACCCTTCGAAACTTTCTACTTCGAACGGCATACGAATGAGTTCAGAGAGCCTGTTTGGGGCAAGCGTGGCTAGCTGCTCCAAGCCTTGTAGGTCCGACAATACACGATGGCGCATTCTTGCATGTTCGCTCAGTGGAAGCGGGTTTGAAGGTGTCGTACTTGCAATCTTGTAAACTGCATTGCGAAGTGCGTCCTTTCCACCGAATGCATAGTCAGGAAGCGGCCTATCACCCGCATCAAGATCGTTACTTTGCAGTTTGTTAGCAGGAAGGCGGGCTGCTCGAACGGGTTGATTCCTGACCGATCGCCAGAAATCGACATTAAATAGTGATACGGTCTCATATATCCGCTCAAAAAGGTCTTTGATCCATGAATCTAAGTCAGCGTCGCTCATCAAATTGTTACGTGCAATCGAATCTGCCGAACGGTCATTAAACTCGTCCGCAGTTGACAGGAACGGTCTGCGGTCCGGAGCAAAATCTGGTGGAGCGGTAAACGCCACGGCCCGTCCAGTCAAAGTGGTCTCCCCAGGAAGCTGAAGCGAGACTTGAAAATTCACCTCACAGGTATCGTCGACTACTCCTAACGAGGGTCCCGTAGTCCCATTGTTTTGATCAATGACATCATAAGTGTCGCCCGGCATTACGTTACCGCCGGTAACACCATTGTACCATCCCGCCTTATTGTCCAAAAATGCATTTGCAGGCTCAACCGAGGCCATTTGTCGTCCCAGAGTGGGAGCGGCTATTGCGGCTTCTGGTGGGCCATAAAAGACTCCTGTGGCGGGCCAATAGCGAAAACGAAACACTTCTATATTTACAGCATCTGTCCAAGCTTCTGTGAGGGGTTGCGGGGAAGATTTCAAAAATTGTACGCTCCCAAGAGGAATGCTTTTACCAAGTGGGATCATCGGAACTGCAACTCCAGCTGGACTCGTGCCCAATATTGGAAATCGACTATTCTGGCTTGCGTTGACTGTTACCGGCGGGTGGGTTCCGAATACAAGATTCGAATTTGATATCCTTCTTGCTGCTTTTCTGTTGAACGCGGCAACTGTGATGCTTAGTGATGAAATTGGGATGCCAGCCTTATTGAGCACGCTCGGGGTTAAAGGTACTTCGGTCCAGCTGTCTGGGTTGTCATCATTGTCACCTACTCTTGCCCAGATTTCGAAGAACGGTGAAACGGGTCTAATTAATCCGCCATCTCGAAACGTAACGTCATTAGGTAGATAAGGCCTAACGGTCCCATCAGTATCAACCAAAAGGGTCCAGTCTGGGGCAATGCTAGTTTCGCCATCGTACCTAGAATCCCCGGCATCGACCCACTGATAACACTCAACTGAGGTCGTACTAGCCCCAAGTCTAGCGACTGCAAATGGTGGTGTAATAAATAGTGACCGAATACGCATTTAATCCTCCACACCGTTCCAACACAATACGGAATGACAATTTTTGCGGTAAGAGAATACTACGATCTTTATATTATATAAAAAACGTAGCAATCTTTATTGGTCGTCGCAAGTCTCTTTTTGACCTGATTGAATGGCGGGGAGATAAATAAAACGACCGGAGATCGCCCCTTAACTTAATCGAGATCGAAGTTTGCTATGGCCTCTGAAGTCAGAGTGAACTCATGACTGGATATAGGACTTGGGCAAGGTCACTTCTCCTCTGCGCTGAAATTCAAAACACCAATAACCTCATTCCTAAAATCGGCTACTACCCTCAAGCTTTTCACGTGATTTGCCCGTGCAGCAAGAGTTTCAAGGCCGGAAAGTAGTGTCTCTGGCGATTGAAGGTATCCCTCTAAGACACGCAGCGGAGATTTATGCAATGGGAAAATCGTGTGTGCGAGCTGCACTTTCGTTTTTTTACTGAGCTTAGTCCAAAAGTTTGTCATTCGCTTCCGTTCAGCAAACATGTGGTTTACTAAAGTCGCAGTTGTTATCACAGCAGCTATGTAAAAATTTTCAATTGTATCGATATCTTCATACGACCTGCATTGCCTTACTAGGCGAGTCGTGTTGAAAATAGCTCCCTGCATCAAAGGTGTATCAAGCGCAAAAAAATAGACTGAATCGGCTCTCG
>JAYWEV010000240.1:0-23383 GCA_043779145.1 Aestuariivirga sp.
CACACCATCAAGAAATTGCGCTCCACCTGAAATGGGAACACCCGTTTCAGAAATTCCGCTTTGGATCAAATTCGCAACCAAAGGATCAGCACCATTTCGAAACTCTGAAAGAAATGTTTCAGTCGTCATCGTGCCGTGCATTTCATCTTTCAAAAATTTGCGTACAATCTTTTGGAATGCGCGTTCCCCAACCGCATTTTCAGCTACCGCCAAAACCATGGCGCCCTTTTGATAGGTTATAGCATCAAAAGCAGCCGAAATCCCATCAACGCTACCCACAGGTTCATGCACGCGCCGCACTGATCGCACCTGATCATCCAACATCGCTTCATGCGCGCCCAAAATGATATCAGTGTCAAACTGCCAATTGGGTTCAATTTTATGTGCAAATTTATATTCCATCAGCGTAGCGAAAGATTCATTCAACCATAAATCATCCCACCATTTGGGCGACACCAGATTTCCAAACCAGTGATGAGCAATTTCATGCGCATGAATTGAAAGAAGTTCCCGCCGTTCTTCAATGCCGACACTATTTGCCAAAAGCACATAGCTTTCGTCATAAGCAATGGCCCCCGCATTTTCCATGCCGCCTGCACCGAAATCAGGAATTGCAATCAAATCGAGTTTGTCGAATGGGTATGCAATGCCAAAATATTCTTCTTCAAGCAAAACCAGCGGAGCCGTATATTTAAGTGCGATCGCCAGTTGCTCGCCCTTTCCCTCCATTGCAATCCCGCGCACCGGAATAGGCTTGTTGCGCAATTTGCTTTTTGGAACAGGTGAAGATTTAACAATGTCGAAACGCCCAACTGCAAAAAAAATCAAATAAGTTGGCAATGGTTTTGTGATCGCAAAACGGTGGATGACCATACCAACTTTGTTGCTGACTGCATTCAGCTCCATTGTATTCGAAATCGCTTGAAATTTTTTTGGCGCAGTCAATTCAATTTCAAAAAGCGCTTTAAACCCCGGTTCATCAAAACACGGAAACGCTCGTCTGGCTCCAATGGCTTCAAATTGTGTGAAGACGGCCGAAGAGCCATCATCAATAACTTTGTAAAACCCTTCGAGTCCGCGGTTTAATGGTGCGGTATATTCAAATAAAATTTCGTATGAGCCTGGGCCGATAGGCTGGTTTGGTGCAACTTCAATGGTGCCGTCATTGCTCAGTTCACGCCACTTTGCTGGGATAGCGACCAAAGGGCTAACAATCTCAATACGTTGGATATCGAGATCCTTGGCATGGAGTGTTACCGCCGAGCGCTCATCCGGCAGTGTGATAGAAATTCCAACTTTGCCTGCCACCACAGCCGCTTCAGGGTCAATCGTCAACGTGATGCGGTAGTGCGTTGGCCTGACGGTTTGATCAAGTCGAATGAGCTTTGTCTGCGCAAAAGCAGATGACATGGCGATCAGTCTCCCAGCGGTCCATCATTCTTAATTTCCGGGCCTGTTTCTTTGACATCATGCAACCGTGCCGCCTGTTCTTTGCGCTTTTTTAAATTCGCTTTCAGCGCCTCAGCTTCTCGCTTTTTACGCTCTAAAGTGCGTTTTGGAGCAGATTTATCAGTCATAAGCCAAGATACATCACGAAGGGTTGCGAAACGCAAGCGCTTGTGGCATGTGACGCGCTTAGATCAACATGAATTTTGATGGTATCGTCAAAGTTCAGAAAAGTTGATCGAAAATTTGAACTTAAGGCGATTTTGATTTTTCCATGAAAAGTCAAAACGCTCTGATGCTGCGGTAGCTCAGTGGTAGAGCACACCATTGGTAATGGTGAGGTCGGGAGTTCAATCCTCCCTCGCAGCACCAGCTTCTAGGATCCAGAGGAA
Organism: Aestuariivirga sp.; assembly: GCA_043779145.1. Classification (GTDB taxonomy): domain Bacteria; phylum Pseudomonadota; class Alphaproteobacteria; order Rhizobiales; family Aestuariivirgaceae; genus Aestuariivirga. Next base: position 1,839 of record JAYWEV010000240.1, read on the forward strand.
GCGGGAAGTTAAAGCTCGATAGTCCTCAAAGTGGTCAATTCAAGCCAACAAACTTTTTAAATCCATCTGCCAGTAATGCAATATCTTCTGGCTTGAGGCAAACTGGGTTGATGGACAGGATGCTTCCAGCCCTGCGGCTTAAATCGAGATAGATCGGAGTGTCTTGTCGCTCCAATTGCAGAGCCAGCTTCGTCACATCGTGTTTTTTGTCAAAATGAAGTGAGAGCAGCGGAATATTGTCTGTGTCAGCGGCATGTTCAATCTCGATCCGCACATCGAACTTCTGCAACCCACTCTTAATGTCTTCCAGCGTTGCAAGCCATTTTTCGTGCCTTGACGCGTCGCCCTCTGTAACGAAAATCTTGAGCGCCGTTAGAAGTCCAACAATTTCCTCCTTGCCAACTTTGCAACTGCGACCGATGCCATGGTGGGGCATGCCCTTGAGCTTTTTGGTGTCGATGAGACCTTTGGGTGGCATCCACATATCGTCGTAAATGTCGAGGTCGAGATGCTGTAAGGCGGCCGACATGATGAGGTCTTTGCGACCACATAGAAATCCACTGGCCTGCGGGCCGCCAATAATCTTACCCCCTGAGAATGCCACAAGATCCGCACCCTCAGCAATAAATCGCTTCAAGTTGGACTGCGGCGGAAGTTGCGCTGCCGCATCAACGATGACAGGTACGCCTTGCTTCTTGGCAAGCGCTGCGACTGATTTCAGGGTTGGTTGAGATTGTGCATCAGCCACATAAAAAATCGCTGCGGTGTGTTCATTGATAGCATCTTCAATTTCCCACGCCGCAGCATCGCGCACACCCGCACCGGAATAACGATCGGGCAAACCCACTTCGATGATCGTGGCCCCCGCAGCGCGGATCGCGTGGTCATAAAAATTGCGCTGGCTTCTCACCATAATGATTTCATTTTTCATGCCGCGCGTATCAGGAAGGCGGTTCATCTTGCCCGGGTCCAATCCCGCGATAGAAGCCGCCGCTGCCAGCGTGAGGCAGGCAGCAGCACCTGATGCAATGTAACCCGCGTCAGCACCGGTGGCCTTGGCGATTTCCTTTGAAGCAGCGGCTTGCAGCTCTGCCATATCAACACAGGATTGCGAGGCTTCCACCATCGCGGCAGAAACCTCCGGCCGCATGATCCCGCCGGAAAGTCGCGTTGCCGTGCCCTTTGCATTGACAATACGGCGCACGCCTAGTCTGTCATAGACGGTCATGATTTGACGCTCCTCAATTCCATTTGATTTTATAATAAGGCCATGCTTGTCTTTGTCCAGTTGTGAGGTGAATTGAACATGGCTTCCAGACACGCGACACGAAATTGTATACGGCCTTTTCGGATAACATAAGATCATGGTCGATGCGCCCCTCCTCAAGTTGGAAAACATCAAGCGTAATTTTGGCGCAATAGAAGTTTTGCGGGGCATTAGTTTCGAGATCAAGCGCGGGGAAGTCGTTGCCCTTTTGGGTGACAATGGGGCTGGCAAATCCACCTTGGTGAAAATTATAGCAGGCGGCCTTGAGCCCAGTTCAGGCAGCATGACCTTCGAAGGCCGGGAGTGCGTCTTCAAATCGCCGGCCGAAGCCAAGGCCGCAGGCATCGAGACTGTTTATCAAGATCTATCTCTGTGCACCAATGTTGATGTCGTTGCCAATTTTTTTATGGGGCGCGAGATTGTCAAAAAATATTTTGGCATTCCGGTTTTGCAAGAAGCCGCCATGTATGCCGCCACAGAAAAGGCTATCGCGAATGCCGGAACTAAAATTCCATCTCTGCGCACCAATGTAGAGCATCTCTCAGGCGGCCAACGCCAGGCAATTGAACTCAATCGCTTTGTTCATTGGGGTGGCAAACTGGTTCTGCTTGATGAACCCTTTGCAGCGCTGGGTGTGGAACAAACCCGGCGTGGCCTAGACATGATTAAAAGAATTGCAGCCCAAGGTATTGGTGTGGTGGTCATAACACATATCATGGCGCAAGCCTTTCAGGTTGCAGATCGTATTGTGGTTATTCGCCAAGGCAAGGTGGCAGGAGATGTGCGGCGCGACAGCACAAACCCTGACCAAGTGGTGCGGATGATCACGGGTGAAGCCTTAGAAGGCCAACCCAAAGAGATGAGGTCGCAAGGCCCATGATGAAGAAAGACAAAAACCAAAGGGAGTAAAAACGATGAACCATATTCGCCGACTATTGGCCACATCCATTGCTTTAACCGCAATGGGCTTGGCCGTTCCAGCCTTCGCCGCATCTAAGGGAACCATTTATTATATGGTGCCCACATTGCTGGACGAATTCCAAACCGAATCTGTCTCAGCCATTGAAAAATTTGTGAAAGGTGTGGGTTATGATGTTGTCACCCTTAACGCCGATAACAAAACCGATCTGCAGCAGAGCCAGATGAACGATACTATTTTGTTGAAGCCCGCCGCCATCGTTCTGGCCGCTGTGGATTTCAATGCACTCCAACCTGCTATTGAAAAAGCCCGTGCCGCTGGCATCCCTGTTATGGTGTTTGATCGGCAGATCACAGCCACACCTTCAGACTTCACATCGGTTGCAGGCACAATTGAAATCGGCCATGTCGCGGGTGATGAAATTCAGCGCCTGCTGAAAGAAAAAAAGGGTGATGTGAAAGGCAAAATTCTGCAAGTCCTGGGCGATCCGACTGATCCTTACACTCTCGATATTCAAAAGGGTTTTGAGGAAAAAATGAAAGCATTCCCCGGCGTGCAAATCATTTCTTTGCCGGCCATGGCATGGGAAGCTTCAAATGCAGGAACCATTGTGGCCGATCAGATGGTGGCCAACCCTGACATTGATTTGATCTTCGTGCATGCGGCCCATCTTGCTGTTGCAGCCGTAGCTTCGCTCGAAGCCAAGGGTAAAAAGCCTGGTGATGTGATGTTGGTCTCGTCCAACGGCGCGCCCGTAGGTCTCGATCTCATCCGCAAGGGCTGGGAAAATGTGGAAGTAGAGCAACCGCTCTATGCACAAGCCGCGGCCATCGCCATGTTTGCTGACAAGGTAGTGAACAAGCAGGAGATCAAGGCCGGAAACTATAAAGTTCTGGGTCTTGATTCCGTTGTCACCATCGAGAAATGGGGCCCGAATATCAAGATTCCGGGGGCTGCAATTTCCAAGGCCAATGTTGATGACCCGCGCTTCTGGGGCAATCTCAAAGCGCCAACTGAAACTGTAACACCAGTCCAATAACACTTAAAAATGTCCCGGGTCGCGTCCGGCCCGGGAACTGAGATTGGAAGTAACTTATGATTGGTACGCTCCCAAGAGCACTCATTGAATTTGTGCTGGATAATCTTGTATGGCTTTTGCTTGTGGTTGTGCTTGCGGTTTTTTCGCTCACTGTGCCGAATTTTTTTCAGACCGGCATCTTCATCAATATTATTGAAAGTTCAACCATGGTTGCTGTGATGGCGATTGGTTTGGCGATTGTGATCATTGCTGGCAATATGGATCTTTCAGTTGAATCCGTGGCGGCCCTATCAGCCATGGTCACTGGCATTCTTTTTTCCTCTCATGGCATAGGTATCGGGTGGACTTTGACTCCGGCGTGGTTGGCTCTGCCGGTCTCGCTGGCCATTGCCGTCGCAGTGGGGGCAGCCATTGGCGCACTCAACGGCCTTCTGGTGGTACGCCTTAAAATGGATGCTTTTATCGTCACCTTAGCAGCCTATATTTGGGTGCGCGGTGTTGTTGTTGCATTATCCGGCGGAAGGTCTGCGCAAGATTTGGCACCCAGCATTCGCTTCATTGGGATTGATACATTTCTTGCAATTCCGCTCATTGCATGGATCGCGATTGCAGGCTTTGCCATATTCACTTTCATCATGATGAAAACCCCCTTTGGCAGGCACATCACCATGATTGGTGGCAACCGCGCAGCAACGTACAGGGCTGGCATTCCGGTCAACAAGTTGATCTGGATCTCTTTCATTTTGGCAGGTGGCATTGCGGGCGTAGCTGGCTGGCTTCTCGCCATCCGCACATCAGGTGCTTCAGCAGGCCTCGGCGTTGGCATGTTGTTTCAAGCCTTTGCCGCCGTGGTCATTGGCGGCGTCAGCCTCAAAGGCGGTGTGGGCCAGCTTCCGGGTGTGTATGCAGGCGTATTGTTGCTGCATTCCATTCAAACGGCCATCAATCTGATGGGATTGCCCGCTCACTATACACAAATGATTTTAGGAAGTTTGGTTTTGGCGGCCGTGTTGCTCGATACTGTTAAACTCACAATCAGGCAGAAGCTTGCATGACACGAAGATTGGAAAATCGCGTCGCTCTCGTTGTTGGCGCAGCGCGCGGCATTGGTGCAGGCATTGCCGAGCGGTTTGCCGAAGAGGGCGCTCAAGTTGTCATTGCTGATAGCCTTGTGGAAGAGGGTGAGAAAACGGCAGCCCGCTTAGGCGGCATTTTTGTTGCCATTGACGTGGCAAGCCCGAAGGACAATGAGGCCGCAGTTGCTGCTGCCGTTTCGAATTATGGTGGGCTTGATATCTTGGTTCAGAATGCCGGTATTTACCCGTGGACGTTGATTGAAAACATTGAGCCCGAAGAATGGGATCAGGTTCTCGCAGTCAATCTCAAAGGCACTTTTCTGGCCGCGCGAGCAGCCTTGCCCGCTATGAAAGCGCGTGGCGGTGGCCGCATGGTGTTCACATCGTCGATCACTGGCCCGCGCGTCACCAGCCCGGGACACGGTCATTATTCAGCATCCAAAGCTGGTATCAATGGCTTCATCAAAGCCGCAGCACTTGAATTTTCAGGTTACAACATAAACGTGAATGGCATCGAGCCGGGCAATATTCTCACCGATGCGTTGAAGCTGCACCGTTCCCAGGCCTATATCCAAATGATGGAGGAGGGCATTCCATTGGGCAGATTGGGAACCCCGCGAGACGTTGCCAACGCCGCCTTGTTTCTGGTGTCCGATGATGCTTCGTACATCACCGGCACAACGATCATCGTCGATGGCGGCCAGACTTTGCCCGAGGGCAAAGACTTCCGCATTAAACCGGAGTAAAAATCTTGCTTGAACATTTTAAGTTTCGCGATGTCGGCAAACGCATTGAAGACCTCGAAACGCCAGTGCCTATCATTGATGTTGATGTTGTGGCCCGCAATGTCGCGCGTTGGCAGGCGCGTTGCGATGCTTTGGGCATTGGCAACCGTCCACACATTAAGACGCATAAGCTCGTCGGTTTTGCCAAACACCAATTGGCCATGGGGGCAAAGGGCATCACGGTGCAGAAGCTTGGAGAGGCCGAGGTGATGGCCGATGCGGGCATTACAGATATGCTGCTGACCTTTAATGTTGTTGGCGCACACAAATCAAAAAGATTGGCAGTCCTCGCACGGCGAACGCAAATCTCAGTCGTCGCCGACAATGTCGAGATGTTGCCGGGATTGTCTGATGCAGCAATCGCCGCAAGCCGAAACATTTCGGTGCTGGTGGAATGTGATACGGGTGCAGCCCGCAATGGTGTGCAATCACCCGAAGCTGCTTTGAAACTTGCGAAAACCATTGATGCAACTGGAGGCTTAACATTCGGCGGACTGATGACTTATGCCGCAACCGGTGGGCGCAAGAAATCAGATGCCTTCCTTGGTGAAGCCCGCGAGCTTTGTCGCGCTGCTGGGCTTGAAGTGGCCACCATTTCTTCGGGCGGTTCACCCGACATGTGGAAGGATGAAGGCCTCTCAAACCTGACGGAATATCGTGCGGGCACTTACATTTATTTTGATCGTTCATTAGTGGCGCAGGGAACTTGTACCTTCGACGATTGCGCGCTGACGGTTTTGACAACAGTGGTGAGTAGGCCTACCTCAGAACGGGCCATTGTTGACGCAGGCACCAAATCCCTCACCAGTGATCTGTTGGGTTTAGAAGGCTATGGCGTAGTTCATGAACTAGGCGATGCGAAAATCTACACCGCAAATGAAGAGCACGGTTTCTTAGACATCTCTCACTTGGCTCAAAAACCATCAATAGGGGAGATGTTGCGGGTGACACCCAATCATGTGTGCCCCGTGACCAATCTTTTTCATGAAGTGGTCTTAGTGAAAGGCAGCGAAGTCTTAGGGGCTGTGAAAGTGGATGCACGGGGTCTTGTAAAGTAGAGGCCTGAGTTGTGTCGGCTGAGAGCGTTATGAGTTTATAGTGAGGCCATTCCATAATAACACGTCATTCTCGCGGGTTAAGGGGAGACTAGTTCCACCTAAAATAGCTCTGTTCTAAGCTCACGTAAGCGCGATAGCGGAAGCATCATCTGAGGGTTTGAACCTGATGTGTTTCCGGCATTGAGGATCGGAGTATTCCTCACGGCGCAACTTTTTAAGAACGTTATTGATGCCGCCCGCAATGCAGCATTCTTTTAGCATTGAAGCATTATCATATAGACCGTAGTGATCCACGGCACGGTAGAAACCATCGGTGCACAGTAAAAGCCGTGTTGGATAACCAAGCTCCATATACTCTGCATTGCGCGCAGCTGCCGGATCGGCTTTTAAAATTCCAAAGCTTTCCGTCGTATTGCGGGCTTTGCGGGACGCCAAAAGCTGCGGTCTGAATTCTGCGAGCAACGCGTTCACATCATATTGCCCTTGGCCGCGCCGCCTCTGTGCTTCGCTTGCAAGCCAATTGTCGAAGCTTGTGTTGGGTGATTGCTCGAACATCGTCAGGTTGCCGCTACGCGACTGCGCCAACATCAAAGAATCGCCCAAGCGCAAAACGTTCCAGCCGGGTCCATAGCGTTTTGCAAGGATGAGGCAGGCTGCGGGAGGGTCGTAATCAGATGGCAATTCAAGAGCGGAGGGTTCCAATTTCCAATCAGCAATGAGTGCCGTCACCAGTTCCGATAGTATTTCCGGCAAGGGAGCATCAGTCGCAGCCAATTTCAACAAATGATGATGCGCTCTGCCAACCAACCACGCAGCATCGCTGCCACCCGGCAAATAGGTTTTGTCATTGATGCCGGTGACACCATCAAACACCCATGCTGCGGAGATGTTTTCATTTTGGCCAAGCATGCCGATACCGTCTTCATTCACTTCACTGCTGCCCTCAGTGATCGCGCCGACCAGCCTCAAAGTTTGACAACCTCGCCAGTTCGCACGCTTTCATCTGCCGCTAAGACAATGCGCAATGAATTGATGCCATCTTCAACATGGGCATCGAGATTACGATCATTGAGAATGGCATCGAGGAAAATCTGCTGTTCGCGATTGCACAATTCTTGATGACCCGGTTCGTCATCCATCGCGATGATATCATCCGCTTTGGCAAATCGCCCTTCAGCATTCAAAGCAGAATGATGAACCCGCAAAGCGCTGGTTTTTGTATGGCTGTCCACATCAGAAGATTCATTCTTGGTTTCATCCATAGCAATGGAAACTGAACCCTTGGGGCCGATCATGTCTTTCACGAAAAAGGCGGTTTCACTCATCATCGGGCCCCAACCCGCTTCATACCACCCCACCGAACCATCGTCGAAAGCCACATGCAGATGGCCATAATTATACATGGCTGTAGAGATATCTTGTGTCAGCCGAACCCCGACAGCATGAACACTGAGCGGTTTTGCGTCGGTGACCTGGCACATCACGTCAACATAATGTACGCCGCAATCCACGATGGGGCTGATGGAGTTCATCAAATGTTTATGAACCTCCCATTGCGCGCCGGAAGATTGTTGGTTGAGGTTCATGCGCATGACCAATGGTTTCCCGAGGGTGCGCCCAATCTCCACAAATTTCTGCCAAGACGGATGCACACGGAGGATATATCCGATGACGAGTTTGAGCCCCTTGGATTTTGCCAGCGCGGCAATGTCTTGTGCAGCAGCGACCGTGTCTGCCAGTGGCTTCTCAATAAAAATATGACAGTTAGCTTCCAGCGCCATACGCGCATAAGCAGCATGTGTGTCTGGCCAAGTGTTGATCGAAACGGCATCTGGCTTTAGTTCGCTAAGTGCCTCAGCATAATTCCTAAAAAGAGGAATACCGGGGAATTCTTGCGCGACATCGTGGCGCTGTTCAATGCTTCGGCTGCACAGGCCAGCAATTTCAAAACCGGGGTTCGCAGCATAAGCGCGGGCATGACTTATCCCCATGTTACCCATGCCCACCACGAGGACGCGAATTTTTTTCATGTGCCTTCCACCCAGGTTTTTTGAACATGCAATGTTTGATCCAGATGCACCATGCTTGCCAGATAGCCAGCCTCAATCCGACCCAACTCATCCTCAACATGCAGAAATCGAGCTGGATTAAGTGAGGCCATGCGTAAGCCATCAGCAAGGTTGATGCCGAGATGTTCAATGCAATATTGAAGTGCCTCATCCATGGTCAGATTGGAGCCCGCCAAAGTACCGTCCTCCAAGGTCAGTCGACCACCCTTTAAGTTTACAGTGCGGCCCTGCAACATGAAATTTCGGGGTCCGCCAGCAGCTGACGGCATGGCATCGCTGATCAACATAAATCGGTCGTGTAAAGTAGTAGAAAGCGCGATTTTCAAAACAGCATCATCAACATGAAATCCATCAGCAATGATACCAATGAAACTCTTCTTATCGCTGAGTGCCGCACCTACCATCCCGGGTTCACGCCCGTTCATCTGGCTCATTGCATTGAACAAATGTGTAAAAGCGCTGGCCCCTGCGGCCAGTGCTTCGTTGGCCTGTTCGAAGTTGGCATCGGAATGGCCAAGGCTCACCAAAACGCCGGCCTGCGAAAGATCGCCAATGAATTGCGGACTAACCACGTTTGGAGCGACCGTCACCAAAACATGTCCGCAATCACAAGAGGTGATTTGCGCAACATCTGCCGACGTCATCGCGCGAATGAAACTCCCTTCATGCGCACCTTTTTTTGCAACATCAATAAAAGGGCCTTCAATGTGGAGTCCTAAAATATTTGGTAATTCTCTGCGCGCCAATCGAACAGCAGTCATCGCTTGGGATAAAATTTCAGGTGAGTCTGTGATCACAGTTGGCAGTAAACCTGTCGTGCCAAATTTGCGGTGGGCCTCGACGATTTGTTTTACAGTTTCAACCGTGGGCTTGTCATTAAGCAAAGCGCCGCCACCACCATTGACCTGAACATCAATAAAACCCGGTGCCAAGATCCCACCGTTCAGATTGATAACTTCATGGCTATTCGCGACTTTGGACTGCTCGACGACACTTTCAATTCTGCGGCCCGAAATCAATACGGCATGATCATCAAGAAATTCATCGCCTGTAAAAATACGACAGCCGGTGAGCGCAAGTGCCATCACACCGTCTCCGTAATCTTCTTGAGATAACGTGGTTCATCGGGATTGCGGTTACGCGCCCTGGCCACTTTCTCAATTGCAAGATAGGCCGTTTGGATCATTCCAATAGGATCGAACAATGCATCACCAGTCGGTGCGTATGCAAGGCCGCGTTTTTCGACAACAAGAATATCGGCCCCCGTTTTGCGGATCTTGGCAATCGCATCTTGTGATAATTGATGAGAGCGATCCTCAGGTGAATAAGCCAGAATCGGAAAGCCTTTCCGCAACAGCTCTAACGGTCCGTGCATCACCTCCGCAAATGAATAAGCTTCAGCATGAATTGCGCAGGTTTCCTTTAACTTGAGCGCGGTTTCTGCCGCAATCGCCAGCGACGGACCGCGAGCTAAAATATAAAAGGACTGAGCTTCTCGCCCCATCCGAACAAGATCGGGCCAATCGATCTGGCAGGCTCTTTCAAGTGTTTCGGGCATATTATTCAACGCTGCAATGAGCGTCTTGTCATTCACCCAATGCGCTACAATGGCAGCACCCGCGACCAGCGACACGATAAAGCTCTTGGTCGCAGCCACGCTTACCTCTGGTCCACAACATAGGGGTAAGCAGATATCGGCATAGCGGGCTGCAGGCGAATCTTCGGCGTTCACAATGGCCACCGTCAATGCGCCCGCCTCGCGCGCCGCATTTTGCAAAGCAACAATATCAGGGCTTTGGCCAGATTGAGAAATTGTAAGGCAGAGCGCACCACGGAGCTTCAGCTTTGCACCATAGACCGACACAACGGATGCACCGATAGAGGCGCAAGGCACGCCGTGAATAATCTCAGTCAGATATTTGAAATATCCAGCGGCATGATCCGAGCTGCCGCGGCCTGAAGTCACTACCACAGGCGGGCGTGCTTCTCGTAACTTCGCACCCAAGACAGCTAGTTGCACTGCGTTGCGGTCGAGAAAAACTGCTGCGGCTTGTGGAGCTTCTCTGGCTTCTTTTTCCATAAAGCTCATGACCAAGTTTCCTTCAGTCCTTGCGCTTTTCGCGCCATCATAATGGCCCCGTCCATGGCATCAGCATGAGGTGTAACGAGGGCGCGTTTAACATCTGCATCAAGATATGGCGGATAGACGTGAGAAAGCCCGCCGAGCAAACAGATCTGCTTGGCACCGCGTGCGATAAGGGCACGACCTAAATTTGAAATTGCAGCAGCACCTTCAATCACAATCATCATGCCCTGCACATCACCATGGGCAGCCCGTTCAAATATGATCGGCGCAAACTGGCCATAGTCTTTTGGCGTGGCGCGTTCTGCCCATGTCGAAAGTTCAAACCGTGTGCTGCCAGTTTGAGCGATCACCTCTTCAATCAATTTGGTTGGTTGCAACAGGCCATCAATCGCCAAGGCCGCCCGCCTGACGGCGTGATGACCAACCCAAGCGCCAGACCCATGATCACCAACAGCAAAGCCCCAGCCCCCAACCATATGGCGCGCGCCATCAACCAAAGCCAAACCAATTGATCCCGTTCCAGCAACAACAATTCCGCCATCGCCGCCAGAGAAGGCACCCATATATGCCGCATAAGCATCATTATCGACTGCTACAGACGCAAATGGCAGTTTCGCCGCAATGAGTTTGTCGGCACCAACTGATGTGACGATACCAGCCAAACCCAGTCCAGCATGAAGTGAGTTCGTCACAAGGCCTGAATTTCGAGCGGCTTCCTGTGCTGTCGCAACAATAACTGAAACAGCACCTTCAAAATCCTGATAAATGTTAGAAGATCCGCCAACAGCCTCTCCAAATATTTTGCCCTGCGCATCACGAATGCGGGCGCGGCACCGACTGCCGCCACCATCTATGCCAAGGAAATAGGCAGATGTTGTGTTCATCAATTTAGAATAGCAAACAATTGCAAAATTGAAAGGAACAGTTCTGGACAGCTCCTCAGACTCTGATAGTCTTCTTGGAATGACCCATTCAGGCCGATCAACTGAACGCCGCCTTGCAGAATATGCTGGCCTTGATTGCTGGCCAGATGCAAAAATTCTGACGGCGATGGTCAAGAGCCAAGAAAGCGCAATTGCCGCAGTTTCAAATGCAATACCTGAGATTTCAAAAGCTGCAACAGCCATGGCGCAACGCATTCGCGAAGGGGGCACGCTTTTTTACGCCGGGGCCGGAACCTCGATCCGCATTGGCGTTCAAGATGGCTCTGAGCTTCCTGCCACCTTCGGCATACCAGAAGAGCAAATTGCCTATCTGATTGCAGGTGGAAAAGAGGCGATATTTGAATCCTACGCCGACGCAGAGGATGATACTGAAGCTGGAGCCAGCGCGGGAAAAGCATGCAGTCCAAAAGATATTCTAATCGCAATCGCGGCTTCAGGTACAACGCCTTATACAATTGCTACTGCAAAAATGGCCAACCAGCGGGGAGCTCTGGTCATTGCTGTTGTAAACAATCAAGCGTCTCCACTCGCAGCCGTCGCTGATATTGAAATTCTCCTGCGATCAGGCGCTGAAGTCATAGCAGGCTCCACGCGCTTGGCAGCAGGCACAGCGCAAAAAGCAGCGCTGAATATGCTGACAACACTGACTTACATTAAACTTGGCGCTGTCCATGACGGCTTCATGGTCAATGTAAGAGCCGGAAATCAAAAACTCAAAGAACGAGCATCGGGCATCGTGGCGCAAATTTCGGGTGTTTCAGAAAAGCAAGCCGCAACGGCCCTTGACCAAGCAGAGGGCGACGTCAAAACGGCCGTCATTTTGTGTGCAGGTGCGAAGTCACTTTCGCAGGCCAAGCAGTTACTTGCTGACACGGACAATAATTTGAGGTTAGCTTTGGCTCAACTCGTCGACCGATGAAGTTCGGGGGAAACTGAGTTCAATAATTATGAAAGGGAGAATTGACAATGTTAAAATCAATGTTGAAGACAATGCTTCTAGCCACCGTAGCGGTGACGGCATTTACGGGAGCGGCCTCAGCAGGCAAACTTTCGATTGAAAGCTGGCGCAACGATGATGCGGCAATCTGGAAAGAAAAAATCATTCCAGCCTTCATGGCCAAGCATCCGGAAATTACAGTTGAATTCAATCCAACCGCCCCAAAAGAATACAATGCTGCTTTGAATGCTAAGCTCGAAGGTGGCACGGCTGGCGATATCATCACTTGCCGTCCATTTGATGCATCGCTGGAACTTTTTAACAAAGGTCACTTGGCCGCCCTCAATGATTTGTCGAGCATGGCCAATTTCTCGGACGTCGCTAAGAGCGCCTGGACCACTGATGACGGAAAGACCACATTCTGCGTGCCCATGGGCTCAGTCATCCATGGCTTCATTTATAACAAAGATATCTTCAAGGAACTGAGCCTCACGGAGCCCAAGACCGAAGAAGAATTCTTGGCCCTTCTTGAGAAAGTTAAGGCAAACGGTAAATATACACCGCTCGTCATGGGCACCAATGACCAGTGGGAAGCCGCTACCATGGGATTCCAGAACATTGGGCCCAACTATTGGAAGGGCGAAGAAGGCCGCAAGAAACTGATCGATGGTTCCGGCAAATTGACTGACGCTGACTATGTAAACACGTTTAAAGCGCTGGCCAAATGGTCGCCCTATCTGGGTGATGGTTACAAGGCTCAAACATATCCCGACAGTCAAAACCTGTTCGGCCTCGGCAAGGGCGCTGTATATGCTGCGGGCTCATGGGATATCTCCACATTCCGTGGCCAAAAAGTCAACATGGGTGCCTTTAAAGCCCCAGCACCTGCAGGCCAGAAGGATTGCTACATCTCAGACCACACTGACATTGGCATCGGCATGAATGCAAAATCTGCCAATGCTGCTGATGCAAAAGTGTTCCTTGATTGGATTGGCTCGGAAGAGTTTGCAGGCATATTTGCAAACGCGCTTCCTGGCTTCTTCCCACTTTCAAATGCGAAAGTGACGATCAGTGATGATGTGGCCCAGACATTCGTGGGTTGGCGTGGTGAATGCAAATCCACCATCCGCGATTCGTATCAAATCCTGTCGCGTGGCACGCCTAATCTCGAAAATGAAATGTGGAACGTGTCTGCCCAAGTTTTGAACGGCACCATGACACCCGAAGCCGCTTCAGCACAACTCGAAGACGGTTTGAAGAAGTGGTATAAGCCACATCAAAACTAAACCAACACAGAGAGGGTCGCCATCACAATGCGTGGCGGCCCTTTTTCTTGAGGTCGAAATTTGTCAAGTAAGCGAGAAAACAACATTGTCGGATTAGAGCGTGGCGCATATCTGCGCATGCTGGCGTTTTTCCTTGGGCCAGCGGTGTTGCTCTATTCGGTTTTTTCAATTTATCCGCTGCTCGCTACAATTGTGAATTCGTTGTACCAGCATCAACCCGATGGCAGTTTTGTCTATAATGGGGTTGGAAATTTCAAAACCTTGTTGGCTGATGAAACCTGGTCCAAACCATTTTGGAATGCCTTCCGAAACAACTGCCTATTCTTTTTCATTCACATGTGCGTGCAGAACCCGATTGGATTGCTGCTCGCCGCGCTGCTCAGTCTACCCCGCCTGAGATTAGCATCCACTTATCGCACCCTCATCTTCATGCCCACCATGCTCTCGGTCGTGATCATCGGTTTCACTTGGCAACTCATTTTGTCTCCGCTTTGGGGTGTTGCCAAAATGCTTTTGGTCTCAGTGGGCCTCGGGCATTTTTTTGGCCCATGGCTGGGTGTTGAATCAACAGCCTTGCTCACCGTGTCGCTCATATCGGTTTGGCAGTTTGTAGGGATACCGATGATCCTTATTTATACAGCATTGCTTGCCATTCCGGATGAACTCATTGATGCGGCAACAGTTGATGGGCTCAATCAGTTTCAAGCGTTCATTTGGGTGAAACTGCCTTTGATATGGCCTGCCATTGGGCTTGTTTCTGTCCTTACCTTTGTCAACAACTTCAATGCATTTGATTTGATCTACGCCATGAAGGGCGCTCTTGCAGGACCAAATTTTTCGGCTGATATTATGGGCACGTTGTTCTATCGTACCTTCTTTGGCAATCAATTGCAGCTGGGGAATGTTTCCATGGGTTCAGCCATTGCCACCATGATGTTCTTGATTATTTTGCTCGGCGTGATGATCTATCTGTTCCTCATCCAGCGCCGCATGCAGCGTTATGCGTTCTGAGGTCATGATGCGAAAAGCCATTAGCGCAGCGTCAGTCCACCTCATTCTGGGTCTCTATACCGCCCTTGCCCTTGCGCCAATCATTCTGGTGATCATGAATTCGTTCAAAGAACGCAAAGCAATTTTTGCAGCACCTTTGCAACCGCCAAGTTTTTCAACATTTTCTTTGATAGGTTATGAGCGTGTTTTTTCCGACAATTCAATTCTGATTTATTACATGAATTCGGCTGTTGTAACGATAGGCACTATTTTCTTCACGCTGTTGTTTGGCGCAATGGCGGCCTGGGCGCTGTCTGAATATAAATTCCGCTGGAACACAATGCTGGCCCTTTTTCTTTCTATCGGCATTATGGTGCCGATTAGATTGGGATCAGTGGCGCTCATTCAATTGATTGCCCAACTCAATTTGATCAACACACTCACAGCACTGATTTTTGTTTACGTCGCGCAGAACCTGCCACTGGCCATTTTCATACTATCCGAATTTATCGGACAGATTCCAAAAGACCTGCGCGAAGCGAGCCGCTGCGACGGCCTGTCAGAATACAATATTTTCTTCTATATCATTCTGCCGCTGCTTCGCCCCGCCATGGCAACTGTTGCCGTGTTTGTGATGATTCCGGTGTGGAATGATTTGTGGTTTCCGCTTTTGCTGGCACCCACAGGCAAGAAGCAAACCATTACACTTGGCGTTCAACAATTTCTGGGCCAATACATCACAGATTGGAATGCTGTTCTGGCAGCCCTCTCAACCGCCATCATTCCGGTATTAATTTTCTACATTATTTTTTCACGCCAATTGATCCGGGGTTTAACCTCGGGCGCAGTGAAGTGAGCCGTTCATGTCGCAAGTAAAAATTGAAAACCTCAGCAAATCCTTTGGCCCCGTGAGCGTGCTGAAGGATATTGACCTCACCGTGGAGGATGGTTCTTTTGTGGTTCTCGTTGGCCCCTCTGGCTGTGGTAAATCTACTCTGCTGCGGTGCATTGCTGGGCTTGAGCCGATCAATGCTGGTCACATGACAATTG
The DNA here is from genome assembly GCA_043779145.1 of Aestuariivirga sp. Classification (GTDB taxonomy): domain Bacteria; phylum Pseudomonadota; class Alphaproteobacteria; order Rhizobiales; family Aestuariivirgaceae; genus Aestuariivirga. Next base: position 17,345 of record JAYWEV010000240.1, read on the forward strand.
GCGGAAAAATTGTAAATGATCTGCCACCCGCCAAGCGTGAAATCGCCATGGTCTTCCAATCCTATGCGCTGTACCCGCATATGAATGTTGAGAAAAATATGGGCTTTGGTTTGCGTTTTGCGGGAACACCAAAGCCGGAAATTGCAGCGCGTGTGAATGAGGCCGCGCGCATCTTGCAACTTGAACCGCTACTGAAGCGCAGGCCCCGTGAACTCTCAGGCGGCCAACGCCAACGTGTCGCCATTGGCCGCGCCATTGTGCGCAAACCCCAAGTATTTTTGTTTGATGAGCCATTATCCAATCTTGACGCAGCTCTGCGCATCAACACCCGTGTCGAGATCGCTAAACTTCACAAGCTGCTCAAAGCCACCATCATCTATGTGACCCATGATCAAGTGGAAGCCATGACATTGGCCGATCAGATCATCGTCATGAACCAAGGCAAGATTGAACAATCAGGCCGCCCGCTTGACCTTTATTACAAACCCGCAAACCTGTTCGTCGCAGGATTTATTGGTTCACCTGCCATGAATTTTCTTGCCGTCGAAGTGAGCGGCAAAGATAGTGTAGCTCTGAGCGACCGAAGTTCTATCGCGGTCAAACTTCCGAGCATCTGCAAACAGGGGGACAAGCTCACTTTGGGATGTCGCCCCGAACATATGAGCCTAACAGAACCAGGCAAAGCGAGCATAACCGGAACCGTTGACTTGATCGAGCGCCTTGGCGAAATGGGTTATGCTTATGTGAAGTTGAACAATGGTCAGACGGTTGTTGTCGAAGTCCGAGGCGAGACTATACGTCGAACAGATGATAATGTCGGACTGTCATTTGAGACGGCAAAACTTCATGTGTTTGATGCGAGTGGAGGTCTTTTAATTTTGTGAGCCACTCCCAGGCACCGGCTTCATTTTTTCCACTTTTGGGCTGCCGCCTCATCGCTGGCTTTGGCATCAACCCAGCGGGCCTGTCCGCCACCTTCTTCCAGTTTCCAAAATGGAGCTTTGGTTTTAAGCCAGTCCATCAAAAATTCGCAAGCTGCAAAGGCCGCCTCGCGGTGGGCTGAAGTGGTGATGACTAAAACGATGTCTTCCCCCGCTGCTAAAACACCATAACGATGAATGACCAGACAATCCGCAATTGGCCACCGACTGCGGGCCTCAGTTTCGATGTCGGCCAAAGCCTTCTCCGTCATTCCTGGATAGTGTTCTATTGTCATGGACGACACCGTCTCCCCGCCCGACATATCGCGCACGCTGCCTACAAACATCGCAACAGCGCCAATATCAGTGCGTGCTGCTTTCAGCAGCGCATATTCTTGGCCAACATCAAATGGGGCTTCTTGAACTTTTATCATTGTAAGTCTTTAACGCCAATGTGTGGTTTGCCCCAAGGCCCTTCGACAGCAACCTGCGCAGGCTTGCCATCACCCTGATTTAACTTAACGCGCGCATCTATATTGAGCGCCTGCCGTAAGAGATCAATTTCGCCAGAAGCCGTAATTTTAACGCCTGGCGCCGACAGGCTGTTATCTTGAAGTGTTGCAATCCCGTCTGCCCAAATAAATTTGCTGTTGAACACAACGGGTTCAGTGTCTCCGCCGCCCCAGCCCGCAATGGGTTGAACCAAGGCTTTGCCAGCGAGTGCTGACAGCGAAACGCCTTTAAAAGCAGCTTCACGCGATTTGATTTCAATCTCGCCATCCAATGCGCCAATCATCTCAGACTGGCTATTGCCAACTGTTTCAAGTTTCCCGTTCAGTACCATTGCTCCTGAAAACCAATTCATTTCAGCAAATTGCTGCATGAAGCTCTTTGCGTCGGAAAGTGTGAGCGCCATTTCTAAACCCAATTTGGGCGGCGTTTCATGGCTATTAAAATTAATCGTTGATTGTCCTAAAGTCGGGCTGCTGATGGTTGATGTCAAAATGCCGTCCTTTAAGTTGCCAACAACCTGAGCGTCCCCAGTCTCAAATCCACCAACGCGCATTTTCGTTGCTGCCAAATTATACGAAAGATCGAGCGCATTAAAATTATGAGTGTCGAATGGCCTTTCGCTCCAACTGACATTCTGCTTTGAATTTAAAAATAAGTCGGTGTTCAAATTTTCGAACTTAAGATCCAACGTCACGTTTGATTTTACAGCATTATTGGCGAGAGAAATATCCCCCTTAGCCTTCATGCCAGAAAGCACAATATCGGACTGCTTAAGATTAATAAAAGAGCGGTTGGATTCGACTGCGGCTGTGAGAGAAAAAAGCACGTTGCTTCCTATCCCATGAAAATCCAAACCCAGCCACTTGAACAAGCGCGTTGCATTATTGGTGTCGACGCGCAGTTGACCCGCCAAATCTAAGCCTTGTCTTGCAACGATGCGCCCGCCATAACTAATGGAAGCGCCCACCGCGTCTAAATTAAAATCAAAGGGTGAGCCATCATGAAAAGCGCGAGACAGAGACTTTAAATTCGCCGCAATATGTGTGCGCTCTCCGGCAACAGTCATTGCCGCGTTTATATGAACCTCATTCTGGGCATCTAAATCCGCCAACCCTTCCACATCTGCCACAGTGAAAACTTTTGCATTGGGCTCGTCAATATATTTAAAAACGCCGTTTTGAAAACGGATACGCAAGGGCAAAACAGCAACTTGCGTATCATCAGCAGCTTCACCACCTATAATATTCGACTGGCCCGTTGCATCAAATTGCACAGTGAAGATGGGTTCTTCGAGTTCAATTTCTTGATTGGAAACTTGCAGACTGAGCAGCTGAAAAAATGAAGCAGGCACAAGAAGTGTCGTGGCCATAACAACCGGTTCGCTGTTGGTTGAAGCTCCGGAAACACTAACATCATGCAAGGCGATGCCAAGTTGCGGCGAAAATTGCAATGATGCGCCACCCTTGATCATGAGCGTGCGGCCCGTTCTGCGCACCGTTTCATTTTGTATCGTCTTGGCTGCCAAGCCCGGCACAATGCCCAAAAGCCAACTGGTCACCGCCAAAGTGAGGATGATCAAACCAGCAAAAACAAATGTGTAGATACGTTTCATGATTGCCGCTTATAGATCAACCTGAACTTTGACGAAATCGTCAAAGTTCAGAAAAGTTGATCGAAAAATTAAACTTCTGGCGATTTTGACTTTTTCATGAAAAATCAAAACGCTCAGCCTAACTTGCGGCATTTTTATGAAGTGAAAACGCCAAATATTATTCGGCTAAAACGCGCGTGGTTGGAAAGGTGATCTCGATCAATGTGCCTTGGCCGCGCTCGCTGCTGAGTGTGAACTTTGCGCGATTGGCCTCAACCAACGCTTTGGTCAGCGGCAGGCCGAGGCCTGTTCCTTGAGTTTCGCGGCCTGCTGTTTCAACACGCTTGAAGGGTTCCAAAGCATCCTGCATCTGCACAGTGTTCATACCAATCCCTGTGTCTTTCAACTTTAAAGTTAACTCTCCGGAAGAAGCAACAGCCGCTGAAATAATCACTTGCCCACCGGGATCTGTAAATTTGATGGCGTTCGATAATAGGTTCAACAGCACTTGCCTCATTGCTCTTAAATCGGCAACCACCCGCGGCAATTTATCGGGGAATGATTTGCGCACCAAAACCCGACCGCGCGTTGCTGAATCTTGCAAAAGCTTAATGGCATGGTCAGCGCAATCTGCAATGTTAACAGCAGTAAAATTCAGCTCCATTTTGCCGGCTTCGATTTTCGATAAATCAAGGAGGTCATTGATCAATGCCAGCAAATGGCTACCGCTGGCGTGAATGTCATTCACATAGCCGCGGTATTTCTCGTTCTTAATTTCACCAAATTGGCCCAGCCGCATCACGTCTGAAAAACCCATAATCGCATTGAGAGGGGTGCGCAGTTCGTGCGAAATTCGAGCGAGAAATTCAGATTTTTGTTTAGATGCGGCCTCGGCGTTTTCTTTGGCCTCGCGCAATTCTTTCTCAGAACGCTTCCATGTGGTGATGTCGCGCATCACAGCGCAGAAAGCTGCCGCTGATTTGCCCGACTGCAATTTGCCGATTGTCAAAAACAAAGGCACAGTTCCGCCTTGTTTGACCACAGCCATAACTTCGCGGCCATCGTTAAACACCGCGCCAAGGCCAGGCCCCTGCAAACCCGCCAGATATTGCCGCAATATTTTGCGACTATCGCTGGTGAAGAACTCGGCTAATGCTTTGCCTTTGACCTCTGCGCTGCGATAACCAAACAGCGATTCTGCCCCAGCACTAAAGCTCAAAATATTGCCCGATTGATCCAACGTGACGATGCCATCTGAGGCGATGTCGAGAATAGTTCGCAATTCATCTTCTGCAACATGAGATGTATCGGCCGCAGGTCTATCATCAACGACTTGAATTTCCGGTGCTACCACTGCTTCAATTAATTTAGGAATTTTTGGCAAAGGTAATGCTTCTGGAGGCGCAGCCACTGCGAGTTTGTGCTCAACACCTTTTACAACACTCAAATTAAATTGGCGCGCTGGCCCGTTGATCCAAGGAACTGAGTTTGCAGAAATTTGCAAATGAATAGGCAGGCCCGTTGCGTTCTTTAATGTAACCGTGCTTTTGGCAGACTTGGTATCCAAAATACTTTGGTATAAATCAGATCTCTCTTGAAGTGCAGCAAGGCTTTCGACACCAAACAATTGCAGAGCTTTTTGTGATACAAAAACCACGTCTGCATTCTGAGCAATCAGAATTGCGGTTCCGGAATTTTCGAACGCGTTAATGATCGAGAGCGGAGGCAGGGCGGCGGCGGAGAGCTTCTGAGGTTTGCTTGGCTGTGATTTTACAACCGCTATTTCCGTTTTTGGCTTCTCGGTTTGAGTTTCAGTTTCTGCGCCGCGGATCGCATCATTCAAACTGCGCGCCAGCGCTGCAAAGGCTTGCTCATCTCCTGAACTCGGTTTTGGAACATCGGCGGCCAATATGGGTGAATGAACTTCTGACAATTGGCGTTCCATATTGCGCCGCTCGGTAATGTCATCCATCACGAGAATAGCAAATGCTCCGCTTTCATCGGTCAGGCGGCGCAATGTGAGCCGCGCTTCCCGCTGCCCAAACAGACCATGAAAACTATCAATGGAACTAACTAAATGAACTGACTGTAAGCGGCCCAAAATTTTATTGGACTGTTCCAGGCTGCCAAGAAGGTTCGCAAGATCGCGGTACTTGGTTACATCAAACAATGTTGCAGCCATGGCGTTGGCTTTTAAAAATTGGCCGTCCGACGCAAGCTGCACTGCGGCCACAGGCAATTGACCAAAAAGATCATGTGTTTCAGTTTGGTCAACGATGGGCCTTGGCGCGACCACCAACAAACCGGGCCTGCCATCAGCCAAAGTATGGATCGAGCAGACACAGTGGATCGGTTCAACTCGTCCTGTAGAAGGAAATTCAAGCGACGCTTGGCGCAGCTCATCGCGCTTTAGAGTTTTGGTAAGCGAAGCGATTTCAGCAATGCCTGCTTCTTCAGGATCAAAAACCCGGTCAATTAAATCAAATATCGATTGACCGTCAAAGGCCATAATTCCTGCAGTGTTGGCCCACACCAAACGCCCGCGCATTCCGTCCCACAGCCATGCCGCGTCCGCCGATTTGCGTAGATCCTCTAGTGTCTGGATAACAGTCCCCTGCAAGTTCAAATTCTCTGAGTTAATGAAACGTTTACTGAACTAATCAACTTTTAGCCTTCGCGTCTACCTTTTGTTAAGGATTTAAGTTGCGAAATTAAGTTAAACTTAACGAAAACGCGCTGCGCCGTAACATTTTGCCTGTTTGCTTCGATTGCGAGTTGAAATTCTGATCAACTGCCGCTATTGCGGTGCAAGGATGCCGCCATAGCTCAGTTGGTTAGAGCGCTAGATTGTGGATCTAGAGGTCCCCCGTTCGAGCCGGGGTGGTGGTACCATTTCCTTAAGTTTTAAATTCGGGCCAGCGTAGCATCGTACTTCTCGATGAAATTGAAGCAATTTTATCTAGCTTTTTCAGCCTATTAATAACTGAACCGCCCCTGGATTGTCGCTGTCTGATT
>JAYWEV010000241.1:0-47900 GCA_043779145.1 Aestuariivirga sp.
AGTATTTGGAAGTCACCAATTTTCTATTTCGGTATTGTGCTGGTGCTGACCGTATTTGGTGCATTGTTGGCTCCATTTGTTATCAATTGGAACAGTTACCGTGATAGCCTCGAATCTTGGGGACACACGCTGACGGGGCGGCAAGTTGCGATTAATGGTCCCATTTCTGTCAGACTCTTCCCATGGCCGCGCCTTGTTGCGGAAGATGTGAGTATTGCCAACCCTAAAGAATTTTCTGAACAGGCTTTAATGAATGCAAAGCGTATTGATGTTCAGTTGGCTTTGGCTGGTTTGTTTAGCGGTGAAATTCAGGTTGAAGCTATTGATTTAGAACGGCCCACACTTTTTATAACCCGCAATGCAGATGGCAATGGTAATTGGATTTTTCAACTTGGCAAGTCGCGGTTACTTGAAAAAGTTAAACTGGAACAGATCAAAGTGAATGACGGTTCGGTTACTGTTAGAGACCGAGCCCGAGGATTTGAGACGACAGTTCAACACGTGAATGCAGTTCTTTCAGCAACTGCTTTTGAGGGGCCATGGCGGGTTCGTGGTACGGCGATCAACAGCAATGTTCCGCTTGATGTCACTTTCGCCAGTTCTGCCTGGAAAAAAGATGAGCCATTTAAGTTTAGCTTCAAATTAGCTCCTCTCGATGGTGCGCTTCCTGCGTTTGTATTTGATGGGACGCAAAGCGCTGATCAAGTTCAGGGAAAAGTTGGCCTCGATCCAGTTGTTACCGCCGATGGCCGTCAGAGCCTTGATGCAAGCTTTAAGCCGCTGCAGATGCAGGCGAACATCACAGCGAATTTCAATAATGTGAAACTCGACAAGATTCACATTGTGCCTGCAGATAGCAAGGATAATGGAACGCTGATTGAAGGTCATGCCGATGTTCAATTGGACAAAGGGATAAAAGTGGACGTCAGTCTTTCGTCACCACGCATTGATCTTGATAGTTTGGCAGGGGGGCAATCGTTGAGGGTGTGGCGCGCGGGCGGTGTTATGGCTCTGATTAATCGTGTCATCGCCGAATTTCCTGAAAAGTTAGATCTAACTGCTGCAGTTGATGTTGCGTCGCTTTCTGCTGCAGGAGAGACTTTAGAGAATGTGAAGCTTAAAACTTCAGCTCAGCAAGGTGCGGTGCGTATTCAAAATTTTACGGCGAATCTTCCCGGTCGTTCCGCAATGAAATTTGATGGCATTGCATTTCCCGGCGTGGATGCTGCGGAATTGGGTGGCAGTTTGGCGATGGAAAGCAATGATTTGCGCGCCTTTATCTCTTGGTTGTGGCCTGAAGGCAAAGCTTCTTTGGCGCAATATTGGACGGGCGCGCGGGGCCGACTGAAAGCGCAATCTGATGTAACATGGTCGGGCAAACGGTTTGGATTTCAAAATTTGAAATATGAATTGGACGGCGAACCAGGCACTGCTGAGCTTGCCGTATCTCTTGGTAAATTAGCTTCAGTTGATTTGCAGCTGAATTCAAAACTTTTAGATTTGGACAATTACATTAGCTTGAAGGGTGCAAATGTTTTGAGTGTCGCCTTTGCTGCTCCGTTGGCGAAATCTGAAAGCGGGTTCGACAAACGGCTGAACTTGCAAGCGGCAAAACTGCGTTTGAATGGTGTTGAAGCACAAGATGTGGCGCTCGACTTCTCTTCCAGCTTCAGTGGGTTTGAAATTAACGCGCTCGATATTGGTTCGGTTGAAGGTGCTCGTGTCAAAGGCAGTGGTTTGGTTTTGCATGGGCCAGACGGACCTTCAGGCGATATGAAGTTTTCAGTGCTAGCCGAAAATCCGCGGGGGTTGTTGCGTATGCTTGGAGCATTTCCAAGAGGGCCTGATCCTGTTTGGGCGAATATACTTGGCACCACCGATCTGAAAGCCGATGTTACAGTTCGCCCAGGGAATGATCAGCCAACTGTAACTTTTGGAATCTCGGGCAATAGCGGACCGATTCAGCTTTCTGCGACGGGTGATATCAAAGATATTAGCAAAGGGCGCGATGCTACCGTTGGATTGTCGGCAGAATTGAGCTCTGCAGAAGGTGGAGACTTAAGCCGCTTTTTTGGATTTGCGCCTCTCATAGCAACAACCGGCCCTGGAAAAATGTCAGTCGTCGCGACGGGTGCAAATGACACGGGATACAAAACCGCAGTTCGCGGCAGCATGTTTGATGCCGACATTGTTTTTGATGGCAGCTTTAAACCAAATGACAAAATGTCAGAAATCAATGGTGCCACAAGCGTTGCAGCCAAGGACGGCGCAATGTTGGGGCGTGCATTAGGGTTAGAGCAAACTTCGCTATTTAATGGCCCTCTGGATATTAAAGCCAATCTTTCAACTGCAGAACAAAACTTGCAAATCAAAGGTTTTATTGGGCAGATGGGCAGTCAATCCGTGATCGGTGAGGGGAGTTTGAGCGCCGACGGCGCAGTGAACGCCAATATTGGCTTTGAACATTTGGATCTGCCAACTGTTTTAGCCACAGTATTCATGCCGTGGCGCAATGGCATTCCTGCGTTAGATGACGGATTTGCGCCACCCGCTCCGCACGGTTTGCACGGCGAAATTTGGTTGCGGCCGGCTGAGCTTAAAAATTTTGGAACTGCACTTAAGGAATCGGTTGTCGGTATCAATTTTGAACAGCATAGCCGAAGCTTATCGATCGCCTCACAAGAGCGCGATAATGAACCATTTATGCTCGATCTGAGTTTGCGCGAGGGCGATAATAGTTTTGCGATGACGGGCTCAGGTCATGGTTCAATTTCAATTGCACCGTTTTTGACGGCGCAAGATGGCAGTGGAATCGCCAATGGTCGCGTCGTGTTAGATGGTCAATTTCAGGGGCAGGGGCGCAGCCCGCAGGCCATTCTTTCGAGCTTGACCGGAAAGGGTTCATACGAGCTGCAGGATGCAGCGATGGTTTCGCTTTCTCCCGATCCTTTTTACAAAAAACTTGACCTTGTTCAAAATGCCGATGGATTGCAGCAGGCTTTCGATGGCCTGTTGAAGGGCCCTGGTTTCGTACTGAGTTCAGACAAACGGGATATAACGATTGATAGGGGTAACATGCTGGCTGAGCCTCTCAAGGCTTCGCTTGAAAATGCAGATATTGAAATCACACCAAGTTTTGATTTGTCCAGTCATGCGCTGAAAACACTGGTTCAACTTTCAGGTAAAACTCAGGTTGGACTTCCCGATATTAAAGTTAGTTACGAGGGACCACCGGGTGTATTGGCGAGGCGTAGTGATACGTCTGCTATTTCTGCAAAGCTTGGTTATGCTTTCATCGCTCGCGATATGGCAGAGCTTGACCGCGTTAAAAAGGAACAGGAAAAATTAGCTGCTGAAGAATTGGAGCAAACCCATTCTGATGAAGCGAAATTTGCGGCGTATCAGGCGCAGCGGTTGGAGTTACGATTGCGTTTGCGCGAGATGAAGGTTCATGCAGGCCAGCGGGTGATTGAGGCTGATCGCAAGAAGGCAGAAATGGATCGGGTGATTACGGATTCATTGCTGATCAAGAAGCTGGAATATCCGCGCTTGTTGCGCCGAGCACGCGGGCATTAAGCCTGAAGTTGGTTTAAGATCCAGATGCGAATTGCGCTCGATAGGTTTCGCGTTCCTCGCGTCTCGTCAATCTCGCCAACCAAAGTGGCGATGCTTTTGCTATCTCGTTCGGCGTAGCTTTTCAGCGCCGCCCAAAATTCGGGTTCGAGCGATAAAGACGTTTGATGACCAGCGATGGTGAGCGAACGTTTTAGGTCTTTGGCCACTAGAATATATCTTCCGGCTCTACGTTCGTATACCATGACGCCGTCAAGCCAGCGAAGACTGGCATCCCGCTTTGACTTCGAGAGCGGGTCGAATGGAAGCTGGGCCCCAGCCTTCGCTGGGCTGACGAATAGATTGGGCAATGTTTTGCCCTGCCAACTAACTCAATTGTCTCGCTTCTTGCCATCTAACTCATTCTTCAATTTAGTCGTTTCAAATTTACTGATAATTTTTTTTCTCTTGCTTCGCCCAAATTTTGCTCGGTTTTGCTCAGCTTGTTTTTCCGCTTCGTCGCGCGCTTTGCTCTTTCTAGCGTGCCGCAGGTTTATGAGATCAGCCGTCATGAGGGCCCGAGCATGTTTTCGGGGCGGACGATGGCGTCGAAATCTTTTTCGTCAATGCCGTCCTTCACAGCCTCTTGGCGCAATGTGGTTCCGTTTTTATGAGCGGACTTTGCGATCTTTGCGGCCCGGTCGTAGCCGTATTTGGGGGCCAACGCTGTGACGAGCATGAGGGAGCGATCAAGCGCCGCCTTGATATTATCTTCGCGCGCTTCGATGCCGACCACGCAATTTTCTGTGAAACTGGTTGCGGCATCGGCCATGAGCTGCACCGACTGCAGGAAGTTATAAACCATGACGGGGTTGAATACGTTCAGTTCGAAATGGCCTTGGCTGCCTGCGAAAGTAATCGCCGCGTTGTTCCCGAAGATTTGGATGCAGACTTGGGTTAGCGCTTCGCATTGCGTTGGGTTTACTTTGCCGGGCATGATGGATGAGCCGGGCTCATTTTCAGGTAATTGCAACTCGCCCAGGCCAGAGCGCGGGCCTGAACCCAAGAAGCGAATGTCATTGGCAATTTTAAATAGCGAAGCCGCAACCGTGTTGATTGCGCCATGGGTCATCACCATCGCGTCGTGGGCCGCCAAGGCTTCGAATTTGTTTGGTGCAGTGGTGAAGGGCAGGCGGGTGATGTTGACGATGTGCTCTGCTACTTTTTCAGCAAAACCTTTTGGGGCGTTGAGGCCTGTGCCAACCGCCGTTCCGCCCTGGGCGAGTTGCATTAACATGGGTAGTGTTTGTTCAATGCGGGCAATGCCGTTTTGGATTTGCTGGGTATAGCCTGAAAATTCTTGGCCGAGGGTGACTGGTGTAGCATCTTGCGTGTGGGTGCGGCCAATCTTGATCAGCTTTGCCCATTGCATGGCTTTATCATTCAAAGCGTTGCGCAAATGTTGCAGGGCCGGCAGCAATCGGTGATGAATTTCTTCGACACAGGCAATGTGCATAGCTGTGGGGTAAGTGTCGTTCGAAGATTGGCTCATGTTTACATGGTCATTGGGGTGCACAGGCTTCTTCGAACCCATAACCCCGCCAAGCATTTCAATGGCGCGGTTTGAAATCACTTCATTGGCATTCATGTTAGACTGTGTGCCCGAACCTGTTTGCCACACGGCGAGAGGGAAATGATCATTCAGCTTGCCCTCGATCACTTCCTGCGCAGCGTTGATCACCACAGCACCAATAGCTTTATCAAGTTGACCTAAGCCCATATTGGTTTCTGCGGCGGCGCGTTTGATAATGCCCAAAGCGCGAACCACCGAGGCTGGTTGCTTTTCCCAGCCGATCTTGAAGTTTTGCAAAGACCGCTGCGCCTGCGCACCCCAATATTTGGAGGCATCAACCTCGATGGGGCCAAAGGTGTCGGTTTCGGTTCGGGTGTTTTTGGGCATGGGAAGGTTCCAGATTTGATTCTGGGATTAGCATGGACTTCGGAAGGTGACGAGGGGCCAATGTTAGTGACCTATCAGGGTTTGCATTCTGGCTTGCAAGGCAATCAAGAGGCCTGCCCGACCTTCCGCATTATTCAGATAGCGGATATACCGAAGGTGTCTAAGATCAAACGGGACATCAGCCTCACTTTGTGCAATCAGTATCACTTCACGACCAAGTGTATGAGCTATTCCTGCCTCATAGAAAACGTTTGGGTTGCGCCCCGAGCAATCACACACGACAATTCGAGAGCGATCAATAAGCGATACAACATCTTGTATAATTGCCGCATTTTCCCAAATATCATCGGCTCGCCTGCATCTTAGGCCGACACCTTCGGCTGCCCGTGTAATAGCCTCGTATACCACATTAAACGAAGCGTCGAATGGCATCATTGCCGAAGCCAACGCTGGTTCAATTCCTTCATGCTCAGGAATTCGAAAAACAGTAGGCCGTTGCCGACGTGGCTGAACATTACGAAGCAGAAAACGATAAAGATCAACATCTTTTACCGCCCAATGATTTCTAGAAAATTCGAAATCTCGAGGCATGTCGAGTGCCATGCGGTTGGCGTACACAAATGAGTTTCGGAGGGGAGGTACCTCTACATCTAGCGTGTATTCGAATGACACTTCGTTGCCGCTAACTCGCACTCTGTTGATTTGTCCTACACGGCAAATTTCTTCTCCAGTACCTTCTGGCATGAACAAACAGGGCAATGTTGCCAACCTATCCAAATCGACACCTTGATCTTGCTGAAACTGTCTGGCTATGGCGTCGTTAGTAAACTCGAATAGTCTATCAATAGGCATGGTTTCTCGGCCAGTACTCCAATCCTCAGAACGCATGATTAGGTTAAACATTTCGCAATACCACCAAAAATTGAGATCATTCCTATTTGACCATTACAAGATCAATCTTGAGTTGGCGATGATGTCAGCAAACTGTACCGATTGCCATCAATAATGATACCGACAAGCCAACACAATCAACTCGCCCTTCTCAACCTTATACACCAGCCGATGCTCCTGATCGATGCGGCGGGACCAGCAGCTGGCTAATTCGAACTTCAATGGCTCTGGTTTGCCGATGCCTTCGAAGGGAGTTTTTAGGGTGGCTTCGATGAGGTCGAGGATTTTCGTTGCTTTGCGGCGATCGGTTTCGGTCCAATAGCGTAACTGCTCTAACGCCTTGGGATCAAAGACCAAGCGCATTTTTTAAGGCCGCTACCGATTTGAAGGATTTGCGGGCTTTCTTGGGCCGCTTCAGTGCCTCCAGCAAATGTTTGGCATTGGCGGGTGAGCGCAGCAGATAGGCTGTTTCAGCCATCGAGTCATAGTCTTCGCGGGAAATCAAAACCGCATCGCCGCCCTTGGCGCGTTCGACTACGATAACCTCATGATCATCCACAGCGCGATCCAAAGCGGATTTCAGATTGGCGCGGAGTTTTGAATAGGTGAGAGAGCCCATGGAAAAGTTGTACAATAATATTGTACATATGGCAATGATTTACACCACGCCTTGGTTTTATCATTTCTTTAACTTGCTGTATGCGGCCTTCGCGGTGCATACCAAGGGCAAGGTTTAATTCGCAAAGACGAGTAAATGAAAAAAATTCCGCGCGGCGTATGGATGTTGGGTTTTGTGTCGATGTTCATGGATATTTCTTCTGAGATGATCCACGGCGTGTTGCCACTTTTTGTAGTGGGCACATTGGGCGCTTCGGCCACTTTGCTGGGGCTAATCGAAGGCATTGCCGAGGCCACCGCCCAAATTTCAAAGCTGTTCTCCGGCGTGCTGAGTGATAAATGGAAAAGCCGAAAGGGCTTGGCATTGTTGGGTTATGGCATGGCGATGATTGTAAAGCCGTTGTTTCCTTTGGCCACTTCAGTGACTGGGGTGTTTATCGCACGGTTTGCCGACCGGATTGGCAAAGGCATTCGCGGTGCGCCGCGCGATGCGATGGTGGCCGATATGACTGCTCCTGAGCTTCGGGGTGCTGCTTTTGGTTTGCGCCAATCACTTGATACGGTGGGGGCGTTTGTAGGTCCGCTGATTGCTGCAATCTTGATTGGCCTATGGGCGATGGATCTGCGCAGTGTGTTGTGGGTTGCTTGTGTTCCCGCATTGATTGCCGTTTTGGTTTTGGCTTTTGGCGTGGAAGAGCCAGCGCCTCTGATCAACGACAACAAGCGCAAGGCGGGATTCAATCTGGCCACGGCCAAGAATTTGGGGCGGCCGTTTTGGGTGGTAGCGGCTTTAGGGGCTGCAGTCATGTTGGCGCGGTTCTCGGAAGCGTTTCTGGTTTTGCGCGCTTCCAATTCAGGCATGACGCTGGCCTTTGTGCCGTTGGTAATGGTGGTGATGAGTGTTGTCTATTCGCTGTCTTCGTATCCTGTTGGGGTGCTTTCAGATCGGTTGGGGCGAAACGGTCTATTGGCCGCTGGCCTGATCTGTTTGATTTTGGCAGATGTGGTTTTGGCTTATGCGCCGGGTCCATTGATGGTGATGGTGGGCGTGGCGATTTGGGGACTGCATATGGGGTTGACGCAAGGCATCTTGTCGACGCTGGTTGCCGATTCCGCGCCTGCGGATTTGCGCGGCACGGCGTACGGCATGTTTGCTTTGGTGAGCGGCGTTGCGACCTTAGTGGCCAGTGTTGTGGCAGGTGTGGTTTGGGATAAGGTAGGCGAGGCACCTGTGTTTCTGATTGGCGCTGGCTTTAGCGTTCTTGCGCTGTTGTTGATGGCGCTTCAGCGCAACTCATCCCACCAGTAAGGGTTGCTCCATGCGCGCTTTCCTGCGTGGTCTATGACGGTTACGCGAAACCATGGGCTTGGTTTTTTAAGCATCCAGCCTTGATCAAGATTAGTGAGATTAAAGTTGGCGGAGGTTATTGCCTTGCCTGTTTTAACACAGGTTCGGGAAACACCGCAAACGACAGTTATGGTGTCGACTGGCGAGCATGTTATTTCGATTTCTTTGCCGTTCAGTTTGATATCGTGGAACTCGGGGCCTTGGCTTGAATAGTAATGGCCTGCTTTTAAAGCGTTCAACAGCTCATCAGGAACGAGGCTTTGGGCCTTTACATTAACCCAACCACCGAAATGATCGGGCGTTTTGAAATGTGCATCATCCGTTGCAAAAGCTGAAAGCCGCTTTCCTTCATTCATTAATTGATCATGCAAATACCAGCCGTCTCCTCGATCATTTTCAATGGCACAACCATGGTTGTATATTTCTACGGCGTGAGCGGACTCTATGGACAGGCCGTCTTCAAGGGTCAGTTGCGACCAAGCAGGGTGTGCGATGCCGATAAATGCACCGGCATCTCTGGCCCGTTTTGCAAGTTGTGCTCCGGTTTCATTCGGGCCGCAGGGTGCGAAATCTAATGGCAGGCCCGTGGCCACAATGTGCCAAAGTTCGCCGGCACTTGTTTCGGGCGCGTGGAGTTCAACACCGATTAAGGTTGTAAAATTATTACTGCGAAATTGACGCGTGTCGTTAATCGGCCAATTGAAATGCTCGATGAAATGCTCGGACAATTGCAAGAAATCGTAGCCTGCATCTTTGTAGGCCTGCACCACAACTTCTGAAGGCAGCACTCCATCAGATTGATTGGAATGCGTGTGAATGTTGCCACGCCAAAAGCGACCGGGCTGAGAGAAGGGGGAAAGTGATTTCATCATACACTCATTTGCATGCCTAACTCGACTACGCGGTCAGGCGGGATACGGAAGAATTCAACAGCACGCGAAGATTGGCCTGCTAACATTACAAAGATGCGTTGTTGCCAAGATGGCATGGCGGAATTTGCCGAAGCTTTTATGACGCGCCTACCAAGAAAATATGATGCTTGGCGCGGATCGACATCAAGTCCGAACGGTGCGCATGCACGCAATACGGCGGGCACATCAGGTTGTTCCATATATCCGAACTTGGCATTGACGAACCATGCACCGAGCGGGCCTTGTTTAACAATCACGTTTTCATCATCTGCGCGTGGCTTATCGACTGTTTCGATTGACACGAATATGAGCTTGTCATGCAAAACCCGGTTATGTTTTAGATTATGCATCAGCGCACTTGGAGCGTATTTTTTATCGGTTTGCAGAAAAACGGCAGCACCCGCCACACGTGATGGTGGGTGGCGCTCGAGGCTTTCGAGCACGCCAATGAGTTCAACAGACTCCCGGTTATATTTCGAGATGAGTAGATTACGCCCACGCATCCATGTGGCCATTATCACGACGAGCACTAAACCAATCAAAACCGGCAGATAGCCACCGGATGCAAACTTCAAACTGTTGGCAATCAAGAAAACGCACTCAACAAAGAATATGCACAACAAAGCAGGAATAACCAAAACGCGCGGAAGTGCTTTTGAGTACCAAAAATAAACGATGGCCAGCGCGTTGTTTACTAACATCGCCACATTAACTGCTATGCCGTAGGCAGAGGCAAGACCATCTGAAGATTTAAAAACCAGTACCAACATAATGACGCCGATTAACAGCATCCAGTTAATGGTTCCAATATAGATCTGACCTTGCTCTTGCTCACTGGTATGCGAGATGCCCATGCGGGGAATGAGATTGAGTGACATTGCTTGCTGCGCGATTGAATAAGCACCGGTGATGACTGCTTGGCTGGCGATGATCGTTACAAGTGTTGCAAGAATGACCAACGGTACCAGCGCCCATGGTGGAGCCATGAGGAAGAAAGGATTTTCCATGGCCGCGGGGTTTGTTAAAACAAATGCGCCTTGACCTAGGTAGTTTAAAAGAAGGCCGGGGAACGCGACTAAAAGCCAAGCGAGTCGAATTGGCTTTTTGCCAAAATGGCCCATGTCTGCATAAAGGGCTTCACCACCTGTTACCGCTAGAAACACACCACCAAAAACCAATAGAGCTAAACCGGGGCGCTCAAGCAGCATGTGAATTCCGTAATAGGGGTTAATTGCCATAAAAATAGCTGGGTCTTCAATGATGTGAACCAGCCCCATAATGCCGATTGCCACAAACCAAAAAGCTGTGACGGGTGCAAAAATTTTAGCAACGTTTTCAGTTCCGCGATACTGAACGAAAAACAGAGCGCTTAAAACTGTAAGCGCAATCGGCAAAACAAAATTGCTGAAAGAGGGATTAATGAGGCTCAACCCTTCAACGGCTGACAGAACGGATATTGCTGGCGTTATCATAGCATCGCCAAAGAAAAATGCCGAACCCACAATTCCAAGGGCAAGAATATAGCCGCTTTTTTTGTTTAAGATATTTTGAAGCAAAGCAACCTGAGAAAGAATGCCGCCTTCACCGTGATTGTCTGCACGCATGATAATGACCACGTATTTCAGCGTGACGATGAGGAGCAACGCCCATATCAGAAGTGAGACCACGCCCAAAACAGCTAGGCGTATATCGCCGCCTGCTGAAACGACTGGGCGCAAAGCCTCACGCATTGTATAAAGCGGGCTTGTTCCGATATCGCCAAAAACAACACCAATGGAAGCAAAAGCCATTTTGGTGGTGCCGTTTCTGGGATTGATAGTGGTGTGGGAAGTCATGATCTTGGCTCTTAATCTAGGCACAAAAAAGCGGCCATGGATAAAGGAATATGCTGTGTTGTACCGATAATCAAGTGGCCTACTATCGGCCTACTATATGCTCATTTGCATGCCAAGTTCGACGACCCGGTCAGGCGGAATTCGGAAGAACTCAACCGCGCGAGCTGATTGGTTGACCAACATAATAAATATCCGCTGTTGCCAAAATGGCATTGATGAACGGGCGGACATTTTTATCAATCGACGGCCTAAGAAATAGGAGGCTTGGCCAGGATCAATCTCTAGGCCTTTATCAGCACAAGCACGGAGTGCGGCAGGTACATCTGGCTGTTCCATGTAGCCAAATTTTGCTTCAACAAGCCAAGCGCCCAATGGACCTTGCTTAACCTCAACACGTTCTTCTTCCCAACGTGGTTGCTTTACAGTTTCAACTGATATGAAAACTAATTTATCGTGGAGGACGCGGTTGTGCTTTAAGTTGTGCATCAATGCGCTGGGAGCGAATTTGATATCGGTTTGGAGGAACACCGCAGCGCCAGCCACGCGAGCTGGTTGACGGCGCTCTAGGGTTTCTAGCAGTCCAATAAGTTCAATTGACTCAAGGTTCAGTTTTTTGGCTAAGGCGCGACGGCCGCGCAACCACGTCAACATCAAGAGTATTATGGTTGCGCCAATGAGCACTGGCATATAGCCGCCATGCAAAAGCTTCAGCATATTAGCCGCATATAGCATCGCTTCGACAAAAAAGATGAATATCAAAAGTGGAATTGCAATAACACGTGGGAGATTTCGCGATGTCCAGAAGAACACAATACCTAAAATCGTATCAACCAACATTGATGTGTTAACGGCAATGCCATAGGCGGAGGCAAGGTTGGATGAGGTTTGAAAGACCATAACCAATATCAACACGCCTGCCATAATCAGCCAATTGATCTGACCTACATAGATTTGGCCTTCTTCAGTTTCGCTCGTGTGGACAATATTCATCCGTGGGAAAAGGCCCAATGCCACTGCTTGTTGGGCAATAGAAAACGCGCCAGTGATGACAGCTTGGCTAGCGATGATAGCAACCAGGGTTGCCAAAATAACCAATGCAGGCAGTGCCCACTGTGGTGCCATAAGAAAAAATGGGTCTTGGATTGCCTCTGGATGGGCGATGATAAATGCACCTTGACCAAGATAATTCAGTACAAGGCCTGGCAACACGACAGCTAGCCATGCCATGCGAATGGGATTTTTGCCAAAGTGACCCAAGTCTGCATACAGCGCCTCACCGCCCGTAACTGCTAGAAAAACACCGCCAAATACGAGGAGCGCTAAACCCGGCTGTCGCACCAACATCATAATGCCGTGAGAAGGGTTTAACGCATTAAATATTTCAAGGTCATCGCTGATATGAATCAAACCTAAAATTCCGAGAAGCAAAAACCAAACCATCGTGACCGGTGCAAAAATAGAAGCAACGCCGGCTGTACCTTTGTACTGAAAAGTGAAAAGGCAAACGATCACTGCAACAGTCATCGGTACGACGAAGGGTTTAAACCCAGAGTTTATGATACTTAAGCCTTCGATCGCAGAAAGTACGGTCATTGCTGGTGTGATCATGGCATCGCCAAAGAAAAATGCGGCGCCTACAATACCGAGGCCCAAAACAATCCCGCCTTTACGCTTTAACAAAGTTTCAACAAGCACGACCAAAGATAGAATGCCGCCTTCGCCACGGTTATCAGCACGCATCAACAAGATCACATATTTAAGTGTGACGATTATAAAAATTGCCCAGAGTAAAAGAGAAACAACGCCAATCACGGCCAAGCGCAGATCACCACCTGCAGCTACAACGGGGTGAAGCGCTTCTCGCATTGTGTAAATAGGGCTTGTGCCGACATCGCCAAAAACCACGCCAATCGAAGCAAAGGCGAGCTTTAATTGCGCACGATCAAATGTGCCAGTTGATTCAGCATGTGCAGACATGAATAGACCCCCGGTCGGGCGCTATGCCCCGCTGCACGTCGCTGCCTTTATGGCGCTGTTGCAACGGCGCGGCATTCAGCAGGAAGGCCAGTGAGAGTCAAGGGGGGCGGCGGTATGTAGGGCTTGGCATTCGGGTCAGGTTTTGGTTTTTTATAAGCTTCACCGCTCATCCAATAGGCCAGTTCTTTTCCGCAGCCCGTGCCGTCTGACGGATTTGGCTTCCATTGGTTTTTACAGCTCTTCATACCCGATGGGCAATTTAGGCGAATATGGAAGTGGAAGGTATGACCTTTGAGTGGTCTGATTTTGGCTAGCCAAGAATTATCTGGATCATTCGCTGCCCAACTACACAATGCGGCTTTAATTGGTGGATGCACAAAAATGCGGGCGACCTCGGGGTAGGACGCTGCTGTTTTCAAAAGTTTTGCACGCTCCGTCGACCAATTATCGCGGTTGATTTGATAATGGTTTTTGACCATTTCGAGCGGCACCATGGTTTCGCGCTCTTGCAAGGTCATCACATGATCGGGCATCGGTGTGAACCAAATGTCGGCGTCTAGACCTGTTTGGTGGCTGGCATGACCGGTTAGCATCGGGCCACCGCGTGGTTGTGCCATGTCGCCTACCAGCAATCCGCTCCAGCCGAAATTGACATTCGCATCATTGGCTAATCTTTCGACCAACGCTATCGTTTGAGGCAAAGCATAATTACGGTGCCGTTTGAGTCGCATAACTTGCCAGGTTGGCCCAGTAATTGGCAAAGTTTTAGCGCCCGCCATGCACCCCAATGCATAGGTGCCAATTGCACTGGCAGGGGCTAAATCTGGCATTTTGAACCTTCCAAAAACTTTCTTCGCAGGTACTGTGTTTATGTTTTGAGGCGTGATGATGGGCGTGGTCGAATCTGTTGTGATGTTTACAGAATCAGATTGTTCGATTGCTGTTTGACTTAGCGCAACTTGCCCAGCCATAAGCAACACAGTCAAAGCTGCAAACACCGCCAGTTTATTTTTTACGGAAAGCATCTAGAGAAACAACCTTTGGAGCACCGTCTGATTTTTCATCAACACCAGAATCTGATGGCTTTTCTGTGGAAGGAACAATCGTATTAAGTTCGGCGATCTTTTTTGCCTTCTGTTCGGCGGCTGCTTCTGCTGACTCGGCAACCACGACCTCAAACTGCAAACCAAATTGCACTGCTGGATCAAGAAAACCCTTCACTGATGCGAATGGCACAATCAATCTTTCCGGAATGTTGTCAAACGATAACTCAACCTGAAACCGTTCTTCAGTCACTTGCAAGTTAAAAAACTGATGTTGGAGCACGACCGTCATCTCGCGTGGGTAACGCTCAGCCAATCTAGCACCAATGTTCACACCCGGATACTTAGTGTTGAACTGAATGTAGAAATGATGCTCCCCGGGCAAGCCTGATTTTTCGACACGGCGCAGAGCATCACGCACCACCCCGCGCAGGGCGTTTTGGGCAAGCTGATCATAGCGCATCAGGTCTTCAGGCATTCAGTTCTCGCAGTTAAATTCGACTCAAGGCTGCAACATAGCCGTATGGATGGGGGCTTGTCACGCTTTGGTGGATTTGGTTTTGCGCGGCTTGGTTTTCACGAGCACAGCTTCTGGTGGTTTATGATTGGCAACTGCTTGGGCTTGCCGGATTAGTATCTGATCGACGAAGGCCGTGAATTCTGGGTTGAAACGATTTTTTACTAACAGCCAAGCCGCCTGGGTGCCGGGGGTTGAAAAGAATGCATCCATATCGCCGGATATTGCTTTCCAATCATTGTCTCGCAATGTGCCGATCTTGAGCTGGAACCATGCGTTTGCGAAACCACCCACATAACCCATGATAAGGAAGCGGAAGCGGGCTTTTTCAACGCGGCTAAGTGAGAAAAAATCATCCATGCCGCGTAATACAATGTCTGTCGTTTCTCCATTATGCGCCATGCTGAACCAACCTTGCAAATTAATGATGCTGAGTTGCTGGTACGTTGCGGCGCGAAGTGCGCGGGCATTGTTGCGGATTTGAATGCCGACATAAATCATCGAGGCAATGACGCCAATGCCGCCTAAGATTTGCAAGGTTTCTTGTAGTGTCATTTTTTCACCTTGCGCTTTGCTGGCGGAACAGGAGGTGGCGGCGGGGCGGCCGCCGCTTGGCGTTTGGAAACCTCATCAACATATTTGCGAAATTCTACGCTTGAGCGGTTCTTGATTCCGTCCCACGCCATGCGCGTGCCTGGGTAATTAGCAAAAAGTGAATCCATATCGTAAGCGATGGCATGCCAGTCAGTTTCCTTCAGCACGCCAACCTTGTATTGGAACCAGGCATTTTCAAATCGACGCATTGCCGCCATCACAAATAAATAGTAGCGCGACAATTCAACATTATCGTCAAGGCTTGCAAAGTCTTTTCCGCCGCGCAGCATCACAGACAATGTTTCAGGATTATGTGCTAGGCCCTCCCAATGGCTGATGAAGGAATTAGATACTTGATTATACGTCGAGGCTCGCACAGCCCGTGCGTTGTTGCGGATTTGAATGCCGACATAAATCATCGAGGCAATGACGCCGAGGCCACCGAGGATTTGCGCTAGTTCTTGGAGGGTCATGGTTCGTAGTTATTCATGATTTACGCCTGATGGCAAGCGTTCAAGTCGCTCGGCGACCAGCTCTTGTAGGCGCCACAGATGTGGGTCATGCACACCTGCCTTTTCCAATTCGGTGATCGTGTTCAAAAGATAGTCTGCCATTGTCCCGACGTGACCGACCGATGATGCGAGGCTGTCGGTCGCCTTGCCTTGGGTATGTATCAAGGCTGCGCATGACCTGGCCGGGATTGAAGTTTTCCGGTTCAATCCAAGGTTTATGTGGCATGTCCCGGTCTTCTTCGCGCAGTGTCGGGGTGACAGAGGTTGTTCTCTGTGCATCCATATAATCGAGCAATCGGCAGACATGGCGAGAAAACAAGTCTGCCCGCAATGTCCAGCTTGACCTGAGATAACCAAAGACAGCCGCGAAATTCGGCAGACCCGTGAACATGATGCCGAGATGCGTCGTAGATTGCGCGGGATCAAAGCGTTGACCGTCAACTTCAACCACGATGTCGCCGAACAGGCACATGGTGAGGCCCGTGGCTGTCACGATGATGTCAGCCGCAACGTCCTTACCGGATTGAAGGCGCAAGCCCGTCTCAGTAAAACATTCGATCTGGTCAGTCAGAACTTCGGCCTTGCCCTCCCGGATCGCGATATAAAAATCGCCATCGGGTATCATGGCCAAGCGCTGCCGCCATGGCATGTATTTGGGCGTGAAATGAGTGGCAATGTCATAGTCGTCGCCCAGATATTTGCGGGCAGCACCAATGAGGTCAGCGGCCAGTGCTTCCGGTTCTTCGAGGGAGCGTTTGCGCGTGGTCTGGCTGATCAACAGGAAATGCCGGCACATGATCTCGTGATACCATTCGGCGGGCAAATCCAGTTTGCTCAGCATGGTGTTGAAGGCGTCCATTGTGGGACGCGGGTAATAGTAAGTGGGAGAGCGTTGGATCATGGTCACATGTGCAGCCTTTTCCGCCAAGGCTGGAACAAGGGTGGCCGCCGTTGCGCCAGAACCGATGACCACAACATGTTTACCCGTATAGTGGAGGTCTTCTGGCCAATTCTGCGGATGGATGACTTGGCCTTTATAGGCGCTGATGGTTGGCCAGTCTGGCGTGAAGCCTTTGGCGTGCCGGAAATAGCCAGCGCACATCCATAGAAAGCCGCAGGTCATTTTGGTCGGTGTCACATCTTCTCCGCGACGGAGTGTGAGGGTCCAGCGCTGCGTTGTGCTGGACCACTCGGCCATTTCAATGCGTAGGTTGAACCGGATGTTCCGACCGATGTCATTCTCTGCGACGGCTTCGTTCAAGTATTGCAGAATCTCCGCACCCGTGCCGATGGGAACGCCTGTCCAGGGTTTCCAACTGAATCCAAATGTGAAGAGGTCACTGTCCGAACGAACCCCCGGAAATGTATGGGTCACCCAAGTTCCACCAATCTTCGATCCAGCCTCAAGAATGGCATAGCCTGTGCCAGGGCGAAGTTTTCCAAGGTGATAAGCAGCGTCGATTCCGGAGATGCCTGCGCCGATGATCAAGACGTCGAAATGTTCGGGTGAGTTAGGATCGGAGTCTTGCTCCAATTGATTTCTACTTTTTTCCATCATTGCATCGCATTCAGGCTGCAGATCCGCACCAGCCATGCAGCCTCCGGACTGCGCTCGAACACGATCAGCGAAGTGCCATCGGCGGTGGCTGCTCCTTCCGAGAACTGGGCCAGCGCCCAAGCGAGTTGGTCGCCCCCACCAAAGTCCAGAATCTCGAACTTCTTGGCCGAAGGCTCCTCGGTCCAAATGCGGTGCAGGGCCTCGATCTCGGCTCGCCCGTGGGTCGGCGGCGCATAGTTGGAGTAGAGCGATGCACCCTCGGTGAACAGCGCAGCACAGGCTGCCGCATCCTGTACGGCGTAGCCCGTGCCATCTGGTTCAAGACGGCCTGTAGTTCGCCCCAAAGGCTATGGTTTACTTTGGATGTTGGGGTGGCAGTCATCGGCCGTCCTTTGTCTGTTGGAACAGGGCGCGGCGGACAGTATTGCCGCCGCGTCGCGTCGTTTCAGGCGTGAGGTGCCTTGTAAGCCCCGGTGGCTTTGCCAGCCATAGCCATGGCGGCCATGGCGTCTGCCGCTGTCATCAGCTTTACAGTGGATGAACCAGAAACTGTTCCAGCGGATGCGACTGCTGCTGCGCAGGCCATCACGATTTTATCATCTGGTGCCTCAATCAGGCAAATGACATCATATTGGCCAAAGGCAAAAAACAGGTGATGGAGTTTTCCGCCAAGGGCTTCAATGAGTTTTCGCGCGGCTGCTTCACGGTCTGTAGGGGTGGCGACCATCGCTTTGATGGCCTCTTTGGAATAGCTGAGTTGATAGAGATAGTAGGACATGATACTTCCTCCTTCTCCAATTAGGGCCAGCCCCCGAGCTGCCTCCCAACATTATGTTTCGACCTAAACTGAAAAACCGCATGGCCAGCGGCTCGGCGTCGAGGCAGCAATTTTAGTTTATCGATATTCGAAAAATTTGAAAGAAAAAAGAAAGTGCTGGCTTCTGTTGCCAGGTGCCAGCGAACCCCGCCTAACGCTGCAAAGCGCTAGGGCTTAATTTCGGCATTTCGCACTGCTTACGCAGCGAGAGCAACCGGAGCATAGTTGTCATTTGCAACTACAAAATAGCCCGATAACGTCGGTACAATCACGGGCAAAAAACCAACCTTTACGCCCTTGTCGATCCTGTTTCGCCCCCCTTAAAAGGCGGTTCCGAGCAGCGGCCTATCGCCAATCTAAGGAAATCGGCTTGCGGCCGTTTTCTTTCTCGACAAATTAGCCGGTTCTCAAGAGAACCGTCTTTGGTGGAGGCGCCGGGTACTGCCCCCGGGTCCAATAGGTTTATTGCGTTAGCCGTTTATCACCATAGTCAAACTGCCTTGCGACACCTGACGTGACCTATATAGGCGTGTTCTAGACTGAAATAAAGGGCTTCCAGTTTTGCACTTTAAAGTTGTTGACTACATGGTTTTTTTCTTGCGGATTTGTAATCCCGTGCTAGTCTTTTGGCGCAGCCGGGGAGGTTGCATTTAACCCAACATGGGGGGATTACTTTGGATTACGCTGAGGATATCAAGAAATATACTGCAAAGGTCAATCAAGCTGCTGTTGATGCAATCGTTAAGTATTGCGGCATTGCTTTGAAGGGCAAAGATTCACAATTTGTCGCCATGACAGACCCCGCTGAAGAGAAGCGTGTTGTCGATGGTTTTTGTGCAAAAAAGCTCGGCTTAGATGCGGCCGCGGCAGATAAGGCTGTTCGTGCTGCGGGCGAAAAGATGAAGGCAGACACAACGAAACACCGCGTTACGGTCTATTATCTGGTTGCTGAAGCAACCGGCACGATGGGCAAACTGGCTTAATTCATCCACACAGGTTGTTGGGAACGGCAAAATTTAGATAGAGTTTTGCCGCTTTTGTTTTGCGGAATCGGCTGGGCGGTCTAAGATTGCGACATGAAGCAATATCTCGATCTCATTCGCCATGTGTGCGAAAAAGGTGCGCGCAAGACCGATCGCACTGGTACGGGCACGATCTCAGTTTTTGGCTACCAGATGCGGTTTGATCTCGCCGATGGTTTTCCTTTGGTCACCACCAAAAAGTTACATCTACGTTCGATCATTTATGAGCTGCTTTGGTTTATTCGTGGCGAGACTAATATCAAGTATCTCAAAGATAATAAGGTTTCGATTTGGGATGAATGGGCTGATGCAAATGGCGATCTAGGCCCCGTTTACGGCGCGCAGTGGCGATCTTGGCCCGCGCGCGATGATGGCGTGATTGATCAGCTTGCTGATGTTGTAGCGCGAATTAAGAAAACTCCAGACTCGCGGCGTTTGTTAGTGACAGCTTGGAACCCGGCTGACATTGATAAGATGGCCCTGCCGCCATGCCACTGCCTGTTTCAGTTTTATGTGGCCGATGGGAAACTGTCTTGTCAGCTCTATCAACGTTCGGCAGATGTCTTTTTAGGTGTACCATTTAACATCGCTTCATATGCTTTGTTAACGCATATGGTTGCACAGGTGACCGGACTTAAAGTTGGCGAGTTTGTGCATACATTAGGTGATGCGCATATATATATTAATCATATGGAGCAGGCGGAGTTGCAGCTTTCGCGCACCCCGCATACGCTACCGCAGCTCGTCTTGAAGCGTGATGTAAAAGCGCTGGATGATTTCAGGTATGAGGATTTTGAAATCGTGAATTATAATCCCGATGCGGCGATTTCAGCGCCTGTGGCGATTTAAAGACATGGCGATGTTTGGTGCGGATTTTAAACGAGCAAAACGTGAATGGCTGTTTCCGATCGAAAAAACCCAAGGGGTTTTGCGCGCGACTTTATTTGCTGTGTTGTTGATGGTGGTTTATCAAGTTTTGCAATTAGCGGTAGCCTTTGCGATCTTTCATTTTGGGTTTGGGGGTAATTTTGTAGGGAGCACGCCCGGGCCTTCGGATGTTGCAAATTTTTATAAGTCTGCGGTTATCGGTTTGGGGCCATCGGCCATCCCGATCGTGCTTCTCGCAATCTATCTGGCACAGTTTGGTTTGCCGCACCGGCAAGGCAAGTTGTTGTGGCGTTGGCCTGATTTGGGTTGGGGCGGCTGGGCTGTCACGCTGATTGTATTTGTGCTGTTGGCCTTCATATTTTTTATTGTTTTATTTGCTGTGCTTGGAATTGACCCAAGCACCTATTCGTCCAATGGCGGGATAGCTGATGATCATAGCCAAGCCGGTATTGTTGAGAAAGTGATGGCCGAACTGGCGAGCCAGCCAAAGTTATTTATCTTCGTGGCACTGAGTGCGGTGATTGGTGCCCCAGTGGTTGAGGAAATATTATTTCGCGGTGCGTTTTTTGCTGCGCTGGCACATTCGCGTGTGGGAAAGTGGGGTGCTGTTTTGGTTTCAGCTGCGTTGTTCGCGTTGCTTCATGCCACTTCTGATCAATGGCCTATTGTAGGCGTTTTATTCTTCATGGGCATTCTGCTTGGCGTGTTGATGTTGCGATTTGGCAGCTTGTGGGTGACCATTGCCGCCCACGCATTGTGGAATGGCATTCAAGTTTTTGGTGCATTTTTTGGCACTGTTCCGCAATCATGATCGAGGTGCGCGCTATTTTGCCAGGCGAGGGGCATTTGATCATTGGGCCCACTCACGAAATTGCGAAGACGCATTGGGGTGGAGCTGGTGCCGTTAAGGCAACGGGAGCTGATTTTGAGGGGGCGCTCTTTAACGATGCGCCGATTGTAGGTGCTCAGGCGGCGTTTGTTGACGGTGTCTTTGCAGGGTCTGCTTTTTGGCACCGTAGTTTTTCGACAAATTATGGCAAAGAGATTATGTATCTTGAAGACATTGCCGTTTTGCCTGATTTTCGTCGGATTGGGGTTGGTGAGGCTCTTATGAGGGCGGTTGCGAAAGTGGCTGTAGCGCATGGATATCCCAAGGTTTTCTGGCTGATGATGCATTGGAATGACGGTGCTCGAAAGCTCTATGAAGGGGTGGGCGCTGAAATTGAAGATGGCAATTGTTATTGCATGCTGGAAGGCAAAGCATTATCGGATTTGGCGACATGACGATTATCTCGCTGGTGGTTGCAGCTTCGCGCAATGGTGTTATCGGGAAAGATGGCGGATTGCCTTGGCATATTTCGTCCGATCTCAAATTGTTCAAGCAAATCACCATGGGCAAGCCGGTGATTATGGGGCGGAAGACTTGGGATAGTTTGCCGCGCAAGCCTTTGCCGGGCAGACGCAACATCGTGATCAGCCGCAAAGCTGATTACCCGGTGTCAGGTGCGGAAATGGCGCGCAGTGTTGATGAAGCGCTAGCTTTGGCGAAGGTTGATGATCCGCCCGAAATTGCGGTGATTGGTGGTGGGGAGGTTTACCGCCTGTTCTGGCCTTTGGCCGATCAGGTTTATTTAACTGAAGTTGAACTTGAAGTTAAAGGCGACACGTTTTTTCCCAAGATTAATCCCGAAGAATGGGATTTGCTGGAGGCCGTTCCACATGAGCGTGGACCAAATGATAGCGCCGACTTCGTTTTGAAACGGTTTAAACGTCGAAAACAGTGAAAGTGGACAATTCGTTGGACCATACCTATATGCGTAACGTAAGTATCATTTGATTTGAATAGCACTAATGAGGACTGAGCATGCCGTGGAATAAAGATGATGACGGGAAAAACCAGCCATCGGGTGATCAGCCACCAGGAGATCGCGGGCCTTGGGGCAAACCACCCGGCAATGATAAGCCCGGCAATAAGGGCGGGCCAAATTGGGGCGGCGGCAATCGTGGTGGCGGCTCCGGCATTCCACCGGATTTAGACGGATTGCTGAAGAAGGGCAAAGAAAGCTTCAATCAGATTTTACCACAAGGTGGCGGGCGCGGAACGTGGCTTTTGCCATTGGCAGCAGTGGCGGCGTTTTTTGTTTATAATTCGGTTTATCAAGTGCAGCCTGATGAGCGAGGCATGGTGCTCAGACTTGGCGCTTACACACGAACAGTAAATCCGGGTTTGCAATTTGCGCCTTGGCCAATTGAGAAAATGGAATTGTTACCTGTTGCTGCTGAAAAGCAGACATCCATTGGTGATGGCAATGATGAAGGCCTCATGCTCACAGGTGATGAAAACATGGTCGATATCAAATTCAAAGTTCTATGGAAAATTTCTGATCCGCAAAAATATTTGTTCAATGTTGATGAGCAAGAAAGACTTGTTCGCGCTGTTGCTGAGAGTGCGATGCGCGAAATTGTGGGTCGTACGCCTGCAACAGAAGCCTTGACGACAGGGCGCTTGTCTATTCAGGATCAAGTAAAGGATATTTTGCAAAAGACCCTTAATGGCTATAATGCAGGTGTTCAAATTACCGGCCTTGCATTAGAAGGTGTTGATCCACCGCCGCCGGTGCTTGATGCATTTGAAGAAGTTCAACGTGCAAAGCAGAACCAACAAAATCTGATCAACGAAGCTGGACTCTATTCGAACCAGAAACTTCGGAATGCAGAAGGCGACGCTGCGAAGCTTGTTGAAGATGCCAAAGGCTATAAAGCTAAATCTATCTTGGAAGCCAAGGGCGAAGCGCAGCGTTTTAATTCAGTTTATGCGCAGTATGCCAAGGCTAAGGACGTAACGCGTGTACGCTTGTACCTCGAAACAATGGAAAAAGTTTTGTCGGGATCAAACAAGATCATATTGGAACAAGATAAAAACGGGCAAGGTGTTGTGCCGTATTTGCCGTTACCTGCAATTCAAAATCCGACGGCTGTTGCGCCAGTACAAGGGAGCACACAACAATGATCACGCTTCGAATAATCCCATTGATAATTGCGGCAGCTGTTTTGTGGTTGATTTCGCAATCATATTTCATTGTCAATCAAAAGCAAACTGCATTGGTTGTGCATTTTGGTGAAGTTAGCCGCATTGTCAAAGACGCTGGCCTCCATTTCAAATATCCTATTGCAGATGACGTGGTCGATATTGAGAACCGCATTTTTATGTGGAGCTCTGACAATATGGCGGTGCAAGTTTCCGATAAACAGCGCTATTTGGTTGATACCATTACCTTGGCGCGGATTACGGATAGCCAAAAATTCCGTGAAACAGTGAGCGCAGATTTAACTTTGGCAGAACAGCGCATCAAGACACGCCTGGATGCGGCTTTGCGACAAACCTATGGCAAGCGCACATTTGAAGCGGCTCTATCAAAAGATCGCGATCTGATGATGACTGAAATTCGCGATCAACTGCGTGGCGAAGCCCAAGCTTTAGGCATTGAGATCGTGGACGTTCGTATACGCCGTACTGACTTGATGAAAGAAGTTCTTGAAGCCACTTACGAGCGTATGAAATCAGAACGCCTCGCAGAAGCCCAAGATTTACGCGGTAAAGGCGAAGCAACTAAAACCCGCATCAAAGCCGAAGCCGACCGCAAAGTTGTCGAAATCGTCTCGGAAGGCAAACGTCAATCAGAAGTGATCCGCGGTGAAGGCGAAGCTGAACGGGCTAGCACATTCGCCGCCGCTTTCACCAAAGACCCGGAATTCTACGCCTTCTATCGTTCCATGCAGGCTTATGACAAAAGTTTGAGTTCTGGTGGAACGAACTTGGTGCTAAGCCCGAATTCAGAATTCTTCCGCTATTTTGGTGGACAGAAAGATGACTCGCAGGTGCCAGCGCCTAAACCATGAGTGGATCAATTTTGACGGTGATCGGGTTGGTGTTGGCCATCGAAGGCCTAACTTATGCCTTGGTTCCGGCACAGATGAAAAACATGATGG
The DNA here is from genome assembly GCA_043779145.1 of Aestuariivirga sp. Taxonomy (GTDB): domain Bacteria; phylum Pseudomonadota; class Alphaproteobacteria; order Rhizobiales; family Aestuariivirgaceae; genus Aestuariivirga. The sequence continues at coordinate 24,034 of JAYWEV010000241.1, forward strand.
CGCAATTGCAAAATCTTTCGGTTGAGCAATTGCGCATTACGGGAACAACAATATTAGCGCTGGGCGTTATCGTCGTTTGGATTGCGCATAGCTTGATCGGCGGTTGAAAAGTTTTAAAAGGAATTGGCGATATGAAGTTTGGTTTGAACGCGAAAAAGCTTTTGGGTGCTGTTGCCGTTTCGGCATTGATGCTGGGAGCGCCAATTATGAACAGTCCTTTCGCATTGCAGGCCAGGGCAGAAGTGCCACTTCAAGGTTTGCCCAATGTTGCTGACCTTGCTGGAAAACTTCTTCCTGCTGTCGTCGAGATTTCGGTTGAATCTAAATTGACGGATAGTGCTTCGGCTGACGGCTCAAAAATTCCCGATGATTCACCGTTCAAAGATTTCTTCGACCAATTCTTGAAGAAAAAGCAACAACAGGGGCAGGGTGGCAATAATAAGCCTGACGATAATAAGCAAGGTGATCAAGGCGGTGGTGATAATGGCGCACCTACACCGGATGAGCGGACTGTTAATTCGATGGGTTCTGGCTTCATTATTGATGCCACGGGATTGATTGTGACGAACAATCATGTGGTTGAGGGTGCCAATACGATTCAAGTGCATATGCAGGATGGTACCATACTGAAGGCGGAGCTGGTGGGGCGCGATCCTAAAACCGATATTGCCGTCATCCGCGTGAAGCCTGACAAACCCTTGCCTGTCGTAAGCTTTGGCGACAGTGATAAAACGCGCATTGGTGAATGGGCATTGGCCATTGGCAACCCATTTGGTTTGGGTGGATCGGTTTCGCTTGGCATTATCTCGGCCCGCAACCGCGACATCAATTCTGGGCCTTATGATGATTACTTCCAAACGGATGCCGCGATCAACAAAGGCAATTCCGGTGGTCCACTTTTCAATATGAGTGGTGAGGTGGTTGGCATTAACTCTGCCATTTTCTCTCCCTCAGGCGGATCAGTTGGCATTGGTTTTTCTATTCCGTCCAACACGGCCAAGAACGTCGTCAATCAGTTGGTGAAATTTGGTGAAACGCGGCGCGGCTGGCTCGGTGTTAAAATTCAAACGGTAACGCCTGATATTGCCGAGAGCATGGGGCTCACCAAGCCGCATGGTGCATTGGTCGCAGATGTGACTAAGGGCAGCCCAAGTGAAAAGGCTGGTCTGCTTGCAGGTGATGTCATCATTCAATTCGGCGGACGGGCTATTACGGATTCAAAGGAATTGCCTCGTGTTGTTGCCGAAACTGAAGTCGGCAAAGAGGTTGATGTGAAAATTGTGCGCGCATCCAAAGAAATGGATGTGAAAGTGACATTAGGCCGTTTGGAAGATGGTGAAAAGCAGGTTGCTCAATCTGATGCAAAACCAGCGCCAACCACTGCACCAACCACAGTTACTGTGCTTGGCATGACAGTGAGCAGCATGACCGATGAGTTGCGTTCAAAGTTTAAAGTTGATGAGAAGATAAACGGCGCTCTGGTTACCGAAACAGCTAGTCAAGGTGCTGCCGTTGATAAAGGAATTGCTGCTGGTGATGTGATTATGGAAGCTGGCGGCAAGCCAGTGACATCATCCGCCGATCTTTCGGCTGCAATAGATGCAGCAGCTAAAGACGGAAAAGCTTCAGTGCTGCTCTTAATAGCAAAGGGCGGAAAAACTGGCGAGACAAGGTTTATTGCGCTTAAGTTGGCGAAGTAGAGCTTGAGGGGTCAATTAATTCAAATGCCCATCAGGCTGTAATTCCCGCGAAGGCGGAAATCTAACTTAAATCTCAACGAGATAGTTGGTTTCCCGCCTTCGCGGGAATGACGCTGATCTATCAATCTGTTAGAAACACTTCCCTCTGGGGCGATTTTGACTTTTCTATGAAAAGTCAAAAAGCTTAGCTCGCTTCGTTTTCGCCTCGGCCATCATTTGTCATTAACGGTTCCACGGAACGCAGGATTGGTCGTTGACTGCCAAACACTGCAGGTTTTGGTGGTCGCATGGAAATTGGCTCTTGAGGCGCTATACGGGGGCGAACGGATGTTTCGTTTGGTAAGCCGCTTTCAATGTTGCTTTCGATAACAATATCCTGATTGCCACCAATCATGATGAGATGTTCGACGTCGTCCCGGCGCACAAGAACGATACGACGGGTTTTATCGATTTCGTGAAATTCGGTAATTCCTAGTCGTTGACCTTTACGACCGCGCACTCGCTGATTGAACAATTTGTAAATCAAAATCAAGATTATAACGGCAATGAGCACAATCATCGCAATGACGAGCATTGGAAGATAGGGTTGCAGTTCGTTCAGCATTGAATTCTCCCATCGATTTAGACTCAGTCTAACATAAATTATTAGCCTCGGGCAGAGCCTGATTTTTATGCGGTAATTCTGTCAATTTGGTGAGCGCTAACTTTGACTTCGCTTATACTTGCCATGATTCGGGGAAGTTTATGGCGGAACAAGACAAATTGGTGGATATGCAGCAAGCGCCCAATGGGCGTTCGGGTTCGGGCACGTTGGCTGTGGTTTTGGCATTGTTGCTTGCATTGTCGACCAGTGTTGCCGCTCTGCGTTTGCAAAATTCCAATTTGCCTTTCATGCAGCCAGTGATTTTGATCGTTGCCGCGCTTTTTGTTTTTATTGGATTGATTGCAATATTCGGATGGATATCTGGATTGATCCGATTTGCCGGGTACGACCCTGATCGTTTGTTTTTTGATAGCTTGACGGATGCCATAGTTGATCCGATCGTAGTTACAGATGAAAAGGGCAGGGCGATTTATGCGAATGCGCCATTTTTAAAACTTGCATCGCGTGCAGGTGTTTCTAGGCTGGTTGGTTTTGATGTTTTGTATGCGGGTTACCGCGAATTTGCCGAGCCTATCTACCAACTCGCCCAGATGCTCAATGATGGCCAGTCAGGCACGCGCGATGTTCGTGTTGCGGCGGGTTCATCAATGCCGGGCGCGGCTACAGATTCCGCGAGATGGCTTCGTGTTTCGGTTGCGCCAATTGCAGGCAACGTCCGCAGAGCGCGTGGACTTTGGCGACTGATTGATATCACGGGAGACCGCGTTCAACAGGAGCAGGCGTTCTCGCGCTTGCAGTTCATCATTACATATCTCGATAATGCGCCAGTCGGCTTTTTTTCGACGTTGCCCAACGGTACAGTTGATTATGTGAATGCCACATTGGCCGAGTGGTTAGGCATTGATTTGGTGCAAGCTCAATCTGGGAGGATGGCGCTTGATAAACTCGTTGGTGAGGAGGGTGCGCGACTGCTGAGCGCTATTGAAACAGTTAAAGGCGGAAACCGTATTGATCGATTGCAGTTTCCAATTACCGACTCCAAAGGTGTTCCACGCATTTATGACGTGACCAATCGTTCGGACTTTGATGCAGACGGTAAAGCCTTGCCTTCGCGTGCCATGGTTATGCGTCTGTCGTCTGAACAACAAAGTGATGCGCCACTTTACAATGTTGCGCAATTTTTAGCGGCAGTGCCGATTGGTGTTGGTGAGCTGGACGATGAAGGCGTTTTGGTGAATGCCAACGCAGAGTTTTTGGCGCTTTCGCCGAGTATGAAATTAGGTAGTCCGTTGAAGTTGGTACTGTTGGATGGTGCTGATCTCGTTCGTTCCTCTCTTGAGCAGAGTGTAGAAATCGGCGGTTCAATCACTCATGCCAATTGCATGTTTATTGGTGATCCGCCGCGTGCGGCACAACTGACATTTATTCAGCTCGAGGGCATGAAAGGTCACGTTTCAGTTTTTGCTCTGGATAAAACAGAAAGTAAATCACTCGAAACACAGCTTGCTCAAAGTCAGAAAATGCAGGCTGTGGGCGAACTTGCATCTGGTATTGCGCATGATTTTAATAATGTGCTGACGCCTATTATTGGTTTTGCGGATTTGCTTCTGACCAAGATGCGACCAACCGATGCTGCATTTGCTGATGTTATGAACATCAAACAAAATGCCAATCGCGCTGCAAATCTTGTGCGGCAGCTTTTGGCTTTTTCACGGAAACAAACATTGCAGCCGAAAGTGCATGACCTATCGGAAGCACTTTCAGATCTGGGCAATTTGTTAAACCGTGTGTTGGGTGAAAAGACTGAGCTTAGCATAAGCCATGGCCGCGATCTTGGTTTGGTGCTGGTTGATATTCACCAGTTTGAGCAAGTCATCATCAATCTGGCGGTGAATGCTCGTGACGCAATGCCCAAGGGCGGCAAGCTTTCCGTGCGCACTTACAATCTTTCAAAAGAACAATCACAAACGGTCGGCCATGTGTTGCCGAATATCGACCATGTCGTGTGCGAAGTTGAAGACAATGGCACCGGAATTCCAAAAGAAATTTTAGATAAGATTTGGGCGCCGTTCTTTACAACTAAAGAAGTGGGCAAGGGCACTGGGCTCGGCCTTTCTATGGTCTACGGCATTGTTAAGCAAACTGGCGGCTATATTTATTGTGATAGTGAAATGGGCCGGGGAACCACTTTCAAAATTTACCTCCCTCGTTACATCAGGGATGCATTTGCGCCAGTTGCCGATGTAGAGGTCAAATCAATTGAACCCAAACGCGAAGATTTTTCGGGCCGCGGCCGAATTCTCATCGTTGAAGATGAAGACTCGGTTCGGGCATTTGCCGTGCGCGCGCTGAGCTCGCGCGGTTATACGGTTTTGGAAGCTGATAGCGGCGAAGCAGGTCTCGAAGTTCTCAAGGACGATAAGGACGGGTTTGAGATTATTCTATCAGATGTGGTTATGCCGGAGATGGATGGGCCAACGATGCTCAAAGAGTTGCGCAAGCTTGGCATAAAGACGAAAGTTATTTTCATGTCTGGTTACGCTGAAGATGCGTTTGAGAAGAACCTCGAGGGCGCTTCAGATTTTGCGTTTTTGCAGAAGCCATTTTCGCTGAAACAGCTCGTCGAAAAAGTAAAAGATGTGATGGCTTAGGTTATCTGCCGACTTTGCACGTTTAGAATTGAAAATCCATGTGTCTTTATGGCGATTAACGCACCAATTATTGTGCAATACAAAGATTGGCACGTTAGCAACATATGGTGTTCTTCATTTTTCAGAAGGTTCGACTGCGGTTCTGACGTGAACGAACAATTAGTAACGGAGTAGATACAAGTGTTTTATCATACAAAATTGCAATCAAAATCACGTCTGTTGATGACGCACCTGTTGGTAAAATTAATACGTTCACCGCATAGGAGGATACGCCACTTGCCTTGACGGGAGTGGATTTTGGTTTTGCACATCCAATGGATTGACCTGCCAATGGCTGCACCAAATTCTTTGATGGTCAAATTTATAACCGGTGGACTGAGTGCTGCGGTATGCCAGAGCATTCGTCGAGGAGGACGATTAAATGCTGAAAATAATTAGAGCCGATGCATTTTTAAAAAATCTCATTGTGTTGATTAACTTGCTTGCTGTTGCTCTCGGAATTATTGTTTTAGTATCCGCAACAAGCGTGGCTAGGCCATCCGATTTATCTCAAGCCCGAAATGTTTTGAAAGCGTTGACGTTGGCAACTATTGCGATGGATGAAACCGGGACAGTTTGACGGTTGCGGTTGATTCTACCAGTTTTACGAATTTATCTTTTGGCCGCTTTATTTTGGTTTTTTCCCACGAAACCGTAACTTATCTCATTGAATAAGGTCGCTATTATTTTATTTGCAGTTTTCTCTTGCTATTGGAACTAAAATAGAACATACAAGAAACATGGATGGAACATCCGGTTGGTGTTTGCATCTTGGCAAAGCAAATGAGATAGAAGGAGTTACTGCAATGGGGCAAGCCGCACTTAAGGTTGTTGATTCTTCGATGGATAAAACTAAGGCACTGGAAGCCGCTTTGAGCCAGATTGAACGGGCTTTTGGCAAAGGCTCCATCATGAAATTGGGTGCTAATCAAGTACTTGAAATTGAATCAATTTCCACTGGTTCGCTGGGATTGGATATTGCTTTGGGCATTGGCGGTTTGCCAAAGGGTCGGGTTGTTGAAATTTACGGCCCTGAATCATCGGGCAAAACCACTTTGGCGTTGCAGACGATTGCTGAATGCCAAAAGCTTGGAGGCATTTGTGCGTTTATCGATGCTGAGCATGCGCTTGATCCGATTTATGCGCGCAAACTGGGTGTGAATGTCAGCGATCTTTTAATCTCACAACCTGATACAGGCGAGCAGGCTTTGGAAATTGCTGATACGCTGGTGCGCTCTGGCGCGGTTGGAATTTTGGTCATTGATTCTGTTGCGGCTCTTACTCCCAAAGCTGAACTTGAAGGCGAGATGGGCGATAGTTTGCCTGGTCTGCAAGCGCGATTGATGAGCCAAGCTCTGCGCAAATTGACGGGTTCGATTTCGAAATCGAATACGATGGTGATTTTCATCAACCAAATTCGTATGAAGATTGGTGTGATGTTTGGCAGCCCTGAAACGACAACCGGCGGTAATGCGCTTAAGTTTTATGCTTCGGTTCGTCTGGATATTCGCCGCATTGGCGCAATCAAAGACCGTGAAGAAGTGGTGGGTAACCAGACACGTGTGAAGGTTGTTAAGAATAAGGTTGCTGCACCATTCAAGATGGTGGAATTTGACATTATGTATGGCGAGGGCATTTCCAAGGTTGGCGAACTCGTCGATTTAGGTGTGACTGCTGGCGTGGTTGAAAAATCTGGCTCTTGGTATTCTTACAGTGGTGAGCGCATTGGGCAGGGCCGCGATAATGCCAAGGTTTTCCTTAAAAATAACCCCGACATGGCCAATAAAATCGAAGCGCAGATTAGAGCTAATTCTGGCTTGATTGCCGCAAAGATTACTGATGGTTCTGCTAAAGATGATGAAGATAACTAATAGTTTGCCGTCATCGCAGTGTCATGAATTAAGTTTGTAAGTTTGTATCCCAAGTTTCAGCCCCAGTTGGGTTGAACACGCGAGGTTTGCCCCACAACTCAAGGCCTCGCAACTCCAAGCCCCCCGTTTCGCCTTCGGGGGGCTTTTTTATGTTTTCTCAATGTAGCCCCACAAACATAGAAATTGTGGACAGTGCCATTGTGACCCCTTAAACAGCCCAACACTGATTGAGCGGAATAATCTGCTTTCACTATTGGATTGTAACATGACGGGCCTGGCGCAAATTCGTTCGACATTTTTGGATTACTTCAACAAGCAGGGACATGAAATTGTAGCCTCGTCTTCATTGGTGCCACGCAATGATCCGACTTTAATGTTTGCCAATTCCGGTATGGTGCAATTCAAGAATGTCTTTACAGGAGCAGAAAAGCGCCCCTATAGCCGCGCCACGACCGCACAAAAATGTGTTCGCGCGGGCGGTAAGCACAATGACTTGGATAATGTTGGCTACACCGCACGTCATCACACGTTTTTTGAAATGCTGGGGAACTTTTCATTTGGTGATTATTTTAAATCTGATGCGATTGAATGGGCATGGACACTGATCACTAAGGAATACGGCCTACCAAAGGAAAAGCTGACGGTCACTGTTTTCCATGAAGATGATGAAGCTCACGCTTTGTGGAAAAAAATTGCGGGCCTGCCCGATAGCCGCATCATTCGCATTCCAACATCTGATAATTTTTGGTCGATGGGCGATACTGGGCCTTGCGGACCATGTTCCGAAATTTTCTATGATCATGGCGATAAAATTCCGGGTGGTCCTCCTGGATCCGCCAATCAAGATGGCGACAGATTCATCGAAATTTGGAATTTGGTGTTCATGCAATTCGAGCAACAAAGCAAGGATGTGCGGGTTGCTCTACCGCGGCCGTCGATTGATACGGGGATGGGGTTGGAACGTATTTCGGCTGTGCTGCAAGGCACGCATGACAATTATGAAACAGATTTGTTCCGTGCTCTTATCAGCAATATTGTTGAAAAAACCGGCGTTCCAGCAGAGGGTAAAAATAAGGCTTCGAACCGGGTGATTGCAGATCATTTGCGCGCCTCGTCTTTCCTTATTGCTGATGGTGTTTTGCCGTCTAATGAAGGTCGTGGTTATGTTGTACGCCGCATCATGCGCCGTGCGATGCGCCATGCGGAATTGCTTGGCTGCCGTGAGCCCCTGATGTACAAGCTTGTGCCAGCTTTGGTCCGCGAGATGGGAACTGCTTACCCTGAACTCGTGCGGGGGCAGCCGATGATTGAAGAGACGCTAAAACTTGAAGAAACAAGATTTCGCAATACGTTACAACGTGGTCTTAAGTTGCTTGATGAAGAATCTGCTGGCTTGAGCCAGGGTGCCACATTTTCTGGTGACACGGCTTTCAAACTCTATGACACCTTTGGATTTCCGCTTGACCTAACCCAAGATGCACTTCGTTCCAGAGAGATAAGCGTTGATACTGACGCATTTGGCGTGGCGATGGCCAAGCAGAAGTCGGATGCGCGCGCAGCTTGGAAAGGATCTGGGGAAGCTAAAACCGAAACGGTTTGGTTTGAAATTCGCGAACGCGTCGGCGGCACTGAATTTTTGGGCTATGACACTGAGACCGCAGAAGGTGAAATATTAGCTTTGACTGCTGATGGCAAAGACGTCGCTGAACTTAAAACTGGTATGAGCGGTGCAATCATCGTGAACCAAACCCCATTTTACGCTGAGTCAGGCGGGCAGACGGGCGATCATGGTGCCATTAAATCTACCGATGGTGGTGTGTTCAAGGTCACCGAAACGCAGAAGCGTTTGGGTGATTTGTTTGTGCATTTAGGCCACGTGGAAAAAGGCAGCTTTAAGCCTGGCGTTGCAGTTGAATTGCAGGTGGATCACGCACGCCGGCGCGGCAACCGGATGCATCACTCCGCCACACATTTGCTGCATGAAGCTTTGCGACGGGTGCTGGGAAGCCATGTGGCGCAAAAAGGATCTCTCGTGGAGTCTGGTCGTTTGCGCTTTGACTTTTCTCACACCAAAGGCATGTCGCATGAGGAGCTGATGCAAACTGAAGCAATTGCCAATTCAATCATTCTCGAGAATGATGTCGTGACAACGCGGCTGATGTCTGTGGATGCTGCAATTGCAGAAGGTGCCATGGCGCTGTTTGGCGAAAAATATGGCGATGAAGTGCGTGTTGTATCGATGGGTCGTAACGGCGCTGACCATACGCGCCCGATCTATTCTCTTGAACTTTGCGGCGGCACACATGTGGCACGCACGGGTGATATTGGATTGGTGAAGATTGTTGCTGAAAGCGGTTCATCGGCTGGCGTGAGGCGCATGGAGGCACTCGCTGGCGATGCAGCGCGTAAATATCTCATTCAACAAGACGAACGTGTGCACGCCGCGTCTAATATTTTGAAAGTGGCGCCTGCAGAATTGGTGGCCCGCGTTGAAGTGTTGGTTGAAGAGCGCCGCAAGATGGAACGCGAACTTGGCGAGGCCCGAAAGGCTTTGGCAATGAGCGGTGGGTCTTCATCAGGCGGGGGGGATGTGACCGAAGTTAACGGTGTTAAGTTTATCGGACGCATTTTGAAAGGCGTTGCCCCGCAAGATTTGAAGGCCTTGGCCGATGACGGAAAAAAGATTTTGGGCTCTGGCATTGTGGCCCTCGTTGCAGTCTCCGATGACGGTAAGGGGGCTGTGGTTGTGGCGGTGACAGAAGATTTGACCAAGCGCTTTAACGCCGTTGACCTTGTAAAAGTTGGATCAATTGCAATGGGCGGAAAAGGCGGCGGGGGCCGGGCAGATATGGCCCAAGCCGGTGGGCCTGATGGGACGAAGGCTGAAGCTTCAATTGCTGCAATCAAAGCCGCCATTGTTTAAGTGGTATCGGCGGAATTTAGGTTTCATGATCTGGATGTTGCAGAGATTTTAGGGTTGCCTGAGCTGTTGCGCGTTTGGTCTGTGTGTGCTTGCGGTAACTCATGCAATGTCGAGAACTAATGGACACGGCTTTCAACACCAATTTGGCTTTGCAGAGATTTCACTGCGTTCGGATTGTCCATTGTCCCTACCGCTAGATCAAGGCATGTATCGCCATGTTCAAACATGTACATAGGTGTTCCGCAGCTACCGCAGAAGCCACGCTCTACAACTGCCGAAGATTTGAATATGTTTGGTTGGCGCCCCTCGTCCATCTAAAGACTGCCAAGCTGACGCGCAATAATACCGCTCCAAAACTTCCGAATGCTTATTGGCACATCCGGCAATGGCAAAGTTCAGTTGAACCCAGCGGGCCGCCGAACTCATAACGCAGAATGCCGCACTGGCAACCACCGCTAAAATGAATGTTGTTTACATCGTTTGAGTTTTTATGATCGTTCATTAGCAAGTTGTTTACCATATGGTTGTCAAGATTGCACATTGAGAGCCAATAATTTCCCTGGGGAGGGAGCTGGGGGGCGGAAGGCTTCTGTCGCCATCCTAATACTCGGAATATTGGATGGGCAATGGCAATTGATACGGGCTTAACGATCATGGTCAAAATTATCAACGCGCGTACAGCAGGCTACCGGCTCGCTTGGATTGTGGTTGTTCTCTTCATTCCTATTATATATCTGGGAATACATACAGGAGCGGCATTGCGCGCTGATTATGTGACAATACAAAGCGAAATCGCGGGTTCTAATTATATTAATGTGCTGAGCCCAGTCATGCTCGACGCGGTTGATCAACAAGTCAAACCGAACACAAAAAAAATGTTTGAAAGAGATTCTGCTGTTTACTCTGCCAAGCTTGGTTTGACTAAAGACAACGTAAACTTAATCCAGCTGATAAATAATCCAGCCGTTGATCATGATTTAATTATCAATCAAACGTTGAATTTGCATTCGCGCGTGGGAACCGCATCTGGAATTTCCTATACGCGCGATCCCGAAAGTTATCACATTGGCGTTTTGATTACTGAGGACGTTCCCAAGGCGATTTCAGATTTCCATCATTTAAAAGATGTTGTTCTCAATGCTTCCAATGAAATAAAAAATCATGATGCAAATGAAATTATTCTTGCATTGGGTAGTCTCACATCTTCAATGAAGCGAGTTCAAGTGTCGCTGGAGTCAGCAACATCTGCCAGTATTGATCACGCTTCATTTAACGAGTTGCTCAGCATATCAACCAGCATCAAGACAGAGATGAATCATATGGCGGAAATCGGGATGGCGATGGGGCCAAGTCCGAGCGCCGGTGGTGCGGATTTTGTAAAGACGGCGCTTATTCATAAAATCAATAATGTAAATGAAAGATGGATGGCTGATTTCAGATTTATGTCAGAAAAGCTCCGTCAGAAATTCGATACTTCGGCGCACCTTCGCGCTGGGGAAATTCAATCACGGACTTTATCTACTCTTCTGATGTCCATTGCGACGGTGTTTCTTGGGCTTGGTTCTGCCATTGCCATGTATCGCTCTACGCTGCGTCATCTCGATCAGGTTGAGGCTTCAAAGTCTGTTGCGGAAGATGCGCGAATTCAGGCGGAGCAAATGTCCAAACATGTCTCGAAGATTAATGATGATATGGTGCGCGTTAACGGTGAACTGGCAACCAACATGCAGATGTTGAAAGACGCTCAAGATGCATTGGTTAAGAAAGGGCGCATGGAGCAAATGGGGCAGCTGACCGCAACCATTGCTCATGAGCTACGTAATCCGCTGGGGGCTGTACGTACTTCGGCATTTTTAATCGAACGCAAAATCAAGGGAAAGGAACTGGGGATCGAACCTCAAATTGCTCGGATCAATAACGGTGTTACGCGTTGTGATGATATCATTACGCAACTGTTGGATTTTTCGCGCTCTAAAAAACTCTCTTGTCGTTCAGAGAACTTAGACAACTGGCTTGAAAAAATTATCTCAGAAGAAGCAAACCAGTTACCTGCGGTTGTCGCAATTGATTGTCTGCTTGGGATGAAAGACGTCGAAGTTCCGTTCGATCCTCCCCGGCTGCAACGGGCGATTATCAATCTGGTTTCAAATGCTTCAGAAGCCATGGTTGGTAATGGCGAGGATGCAAGTCGGTTCACCACAGCTGCGCCACGAATTACGATAACTACAAAAATGAACGATGGATTTGCTCTGATCGCGATAAAAGATAATGGCATCGGTATTTTGCCAGAAAATCTTGAAAAAATTCGTGAGCCGCTGTTCACGACGAAGAGTTTTGGAACCGGGCTTGGTTTGCCTGCGGTCGACCAGATCGTTATTCAGCATGGCGGCGTTTTGGAAATACACTCTGAACTGGGGAAGGGCGCCACCTTTACAATCAAGCTTCCACTTCAAAGCAGCGTCGAACAAGCGGCCTGAAGCGATCTATGATATTATCCAGGGAAATACTTTATGAACTTGAAAGTTAATAAGCATCCTCAACTATCCGCTGAGACCCTGTACCAGATATTAGACCAACTTCCGACGCCTATCTATGTGAAGGACGAACAGCTTAGATATGTTTTTTCTAACAAAAAACACTGTGAAATGGTAGGCAAAAGTTCTGAAGAACTCATTGGCCTTTCTGACAACGAAATTCATCCCCCCGAACTGTCCAAAGCTTTTATTGAAGACGACATGGGCGTTATGAACGGTGATACGGCAATCGTTAAAGAAGAACAGGTTCGTTACTCGGATGGAACTACGCGTCACGTTGTTTCGCGCAAGGCTAAACTCATATGTGAAAATGGCACTGCACTACTTATTGGCACGAATAGTGATTTGACTGCTGCTAAAAAACGCGAAGAACAATATTTTGCACTTGCGCAGACAGTTCCCGTAGGCGTTATGCAAATCGAAGAGACGGGCAGCATTACTTTTTTCAATCCTTTGATGCAGAGTTATCTGAACACAGACGTGCATGCAATGGATGCAGCAGATATGCGCAAGATTTTGGGCAGACCAACCGAGGAATTCCCTGGTGTTGCCAGTAATTTTGAATGCTCATTTAAATCATATGATGGTAAGATCCGGCGGTTTCTGATTATCAGTTCGGGCTGGTCTATTCTTGGTAAGGGGACAAATCGCGCAGCTATCGTGAGCATGGTGGATGTTTCGGAAAATGTAGAATTAAAACGTATCAACGAAGAAATTCTGCGTCTTAATACTGAGCTAGCCAGCAATATGCGTCTGTTGAAAGAAGCCCAAGATGCATTGGTTAAAAAAGGTCGGCTTGAGCAGATGGGGCAATTGACGGCCACAATAGCCCATGAACTTCGCAATCCTCTGGGTGCCGTGCGCACCTCGGCGTTTGTTATGGAAAAGAGATTAAAAAATTCTGGACTTGATCTTGATGCACAATTCAACCGGATTAAAAACGGGGTTACCCGCTGTGATAACATCATTGCGCAGCTCTTGGATTTTTCCCGTGGCAAGCAGCTCGATTGCAAGCTGCTCAATTTTGATGACTGGCTTTCAAGGGTTGTCGAGGAGGAAGCGGCGCGCCTTCCTGTAAATGTAAACATAAAATGTCTGCTTGGCCTTGGCGGTTTGCATGTTTCGTTTGATCCAGGACGACTACAACGCGCAATCCTTAATTTAATTTCAAATGCTTCTGAAGCAATGGTCGGGATTGACGGTTCGGCCGCGAAATCGAGCGCACCGGAAGCTTTGATTACGCTTTTAACTGGTTTGGATGGGCCTTTCGTTACAATTAAAGTGAGCGACAATGGACCAGGAATGACTGCTGATATTGTTGGCCGCATCCGTGAACCATTGTTTACCACGAAAAGTTTTGGAACAGGCTTGGGTGTGCCAGTTATTGAGCAGGTGGCGGCTCAACACGGGGGCTCACTTTCGATTGAATCAGCAATTGGCGAAGGGAGCAGCTTTACGCTCCGGTTACCAATCTACGAAGCAGCCTCCCTCCAGATATCCGCATAAAGAAACTTGTTGGTAACCCTAGTCGTTAAGGCTGTGTTAGTGATGAGCAACTTAGATTTAAAACGGGAAGAGAGTAGTACTGGGTTTTAATTTGTTCAGGCGCATGAAATCGCTGAGCAAACTTTAACCCTCTCATAGGATGTGAAGCAATGGTTCGCGCGTTAAAAATTCTAATTGCAGATGACGATGTTGATAACGCCGCTTCACTGGGCGAGCTATTTGAGATGGAGGGCCATGAAGCTGTTGTCGTCCATTCGGGTGATGCAGCTGTTGAAGCATATCATTTCCATACCTTCGACCTAGCATTTATGGATGTGATGATGCCGGGAAAAAACGGTGTTGAAAGTTTTCTCGAAATTCGAAAATCATGCCCTCATGCCAAGGTTTACATGATGACTGGATACAGCGTTGAGCAACTTTTGCGACAAGCCACTGATAATGGTGCGATGGGGGTTTTAACAAAGCCCGTTAACATCGATAAGGTTTCTAATGCTCTCAAAGAAGCAGGTAGTAGCGGAATAGTTGTTGTTGCAGAAGATGATCCTGATTTTGGCAATCACTTGATGCGAATCGTTAATAGCGGCGGGCATGTTTGTAAGCTGGTTCAAAGCAGTAAAGAGACCGCACTTTATTCTTGGGGTCGCGGGGGCGACATCATGATATTTGATTTGAAAAAGCCACTCATCGACGGCGTGGAAGTTATCAGTGAGCTACGCCGGACGGGGCGTATTGCTCCCGTCATTATTATAACGGCAGAAGGTCCAGAGTATCACGATACGATTGAAGCCATGCAAGATATTCGCGTGACTGGTATTTTGAACAAACCTTTTGATCCTTTAGTTTTATTGAATCAGCTCGAAAATTTAGCAGCTTAGTGTCGGAGATAAGAATGGGGCGCGCTCTTAATATATTGGTTCTTGATGATGACGTCGAGAATGCAGACTCAATTGCGGAATTGTTTGCAACTGATGATCACAAAGTAATTGTTGCTTACAACGGTCAGGAAGCAATTGAAGCGTTCTCATTGAACAAGGTTGATGTTGGCTTTTTTGATGTGATGATGCCTGGCAAAAACGGCGTTGAAAGCTTTATGGAAATTAAAGCTTCGCACCCTGACGCGCGGATTTATTTTATGACTGGGTATGCCGCCAATGATTTGCTTGATAGGGCGCGTGAGAACGGTGCATTGGGCGTTTTCAGCAAACCGACTGATCCGGCAAATTTGCTTGATGTCTTAGACAGCGAAGCCGCTTAAGCCCTTAAATTTCAGATTTGGCCGATCACCCGAAGCTTCCGTGATCGGCCTTTTTGTTTTAAGCCATTGCTGTTTTTAAGTTCGCGTCTACGGCGTCAATAAAGCCTTCAGTCGTCAACCATTGTTGATCAGGGCCGACAAGCACGGCCAGATCTTTTGTCATTTTGCCTTGCACGATTGTCTCAACGGTTACGCGTTCGAGCGTATCTGCGAACTTCAAAAGTTGTGCATTGTCATCAAGCTTCGCACGATGTTTCAAGCCGCCCGTCCAAGCGTAGATAGATGCTGTGGAGTTGGTTGATGTAGCTTTGCCCTGTTGGTGCAGGCGGTAATGGCGCGTCACTGTACCGTGAGCTGCTTCTGCTTCAACGGTTTTGCCATCAGGTGTAAGCAACACAGACGTCATCAAACCCAGTGAGCCATAGCCTTGCGCCACGAGATCAGACTGCACATCGCCATCATAGTTCTTACATGCCCAAATGTAACCGCCAGTCCACTTCATGGCAGAGGCCACCATGTCGTCGATCAAGCGGTGTTCATAAGTGATCCCAGCTTTTTCATAGTCCGCTTTGTATTCAGCGTCATAGATAGCTTGGAAAATGTCTTTAAAGCGACCGTCATATGCTTTCAAAATGGTATTCTTGGACGAGAAGTAGACTGGTAGTTTGCGTTGAAGCCCATAAGTGAGGGAGGCACGTGCAAATTCCTTGATCGAGTCGTCGAGGTTATACATGGCCATGGCAACGCCAGCGCCGGGGGCTTTAAACACTTCCTTCTCGATCACTGCACCATCTTCGCCCACGAATTTCATCGTGAGTGTGCCTTTGCCGGGGAAGAGGAAATCTGTGGCGCGATATTGATCACCGAAAGCGTGGCGGCCGATGATGATGGGTTTTGTCCAGCCAGGCACAAGGCGTGGCACGTTTTGGCAAATGATAGGCTCGCGGAAAATCACGCCGCCCAAAATATTACGGATGGTGCCGTTGGGCGACTTCCACATTTGCTTGAGGCCAAATTCTTTAACGCGCGCTTCATCTGGCGTGATGGTGGCGCATTTCACGCCCACGCCATATTGCTTGATCGCGTTGGCGGCATCGACGGTGACCTTGTCATCGGTAGCATCGCGGTGTTCCATGCCGAGGTCATAATATTTCAAATCAATATCGAGATAAGGCAGGATCAGCTTTTTCTTGATCAAATCCCAAATGATACGCGTCATTTCATCGCCATCGAGTTCAACAACAGGGTTGGCGACTTTTATCTTGTTCATGGTGGCCTCGGAGATTGAGTTGATTTCAGGGCGCTATAGCAGGGGAAATGTAGTTGGGCAATTCAAGGTTTAGAATACCAAGCGAGCGCTTTCATTTCTATGTTTTTAATCCAAGCTGATTTTTTCGTCTGAATAATGATGCGAACTATTTGGATATAAATCACGCGCCCAGCTTTCACTTACCGTATAACATTTTGAGATTTTTTGACACCATGCCAACATCATGGCAGGGAAAGGAATGGCGACAGAATCTCCCTCGACTAACGCGTTTCATTATCCGGCTTATGTGAGTTATTTTATCAGCCGCGTGGGGCACAGTTTTGCGTTGCAGATCGTTTCAACGGCGATTGGCTGGCAAGTTTATGCCATTACGCATCAGGCGATTTATTTGGCCTATGTGGGGCTTGCGGTGTTTCTTCCGGTTTTGCTGTTGGTTTTGCCGTCTGGCTATGTGGCGGATCATTATGATCGGCGGATGGTTTCGGCTTGTTGTTTTGCGCTTGAAGCTCTGGCCGCCTTTGGGTTGGTGATGTTTTCGTTGAGCACGCAGACGCAAGTTTGGCCAGTGTTTATGTATCTATCATTGCTTGGCGTTGCATCGGCTTTTGGCAATCCGGCGGCTTCAGCGATTGTGCCTAATCTCTTGTCGAAAGAAGCGCTGCCGCACGGCATTTCGCTCAATTCAATTGCGTGGCAAACGTCTTCTATCACCGGGCCGGTGATTGGCGGGTTGCTCTATGGCTTTGGGCCGGTCGTGCCTTATGCGGTTTCAGTGTTGCTGTTAGGCGGCGGCGTGATTGCGTTGTTTCTCATGGGGCAGATGGATCAGCATAAAAATGAGCAGAGCGAAGGTGGGTTGAAAACGATGCTGGCGGGATTTTCTTTCATCTGGAGCGAGCCGATTGTTTTAGGTGCTATTTCACTGGATTTGTTTGCTGTATTGCTGGGGGGCGCTGTGGCTCTGATGCCGATTTATGCCGCAGATATTTTACATCTAGATTCGGTGGGACTTGGACTGCTGCGGGCTGCGCCCGGTGTTGGAGCTATTGCGGTTGGCGCATGGCTTTCAAAAATTGGCATTAAAGATCATGCGGGCAAGTTTCTGTTCGTTTCAGTGGCGCTTTCAGGCTTAGTGGTTGTGGTGTTCGGTTTTTCACTTTTACCATGGCTCTCAATCTTGGCGTTGATGCTTTATGGCGCGTTTGACATGATTAGCGTTTATGTGCGTGAGGTGTTGATGCAGCTGTGGATCCCTGATGCGGTGAGGGGCAGGGTGAATGCGGTGAACAACGTGTTCATCGGTGCTTCAAACCAATTGGGCGAAGCACGCGCCGGATTTGTGGCGGCGTTTCTTGGCGCTGTTCCCGCTGTGGTAATCGGCGGCTTTGGAACGATCATTGTGGCGGGGGCGTGGAGTTATATGTTCCCAAAGCTGCGCGATGCGCGGAAGCTAGTTGGAAAACAATCGAGTCTAAACAGTACTTAAGCGCGGGCGGTTGATCCATTTTGTGAGGCCAAAGCCAATGGCTAATGCCGCAATATAAACGAGGAGTTGGAGCAAAGTTGGTTGGTCGCTATAGCCAATCAACGTGTGCAGGATGCGGCCCGGAATGCCCGATTCTGATAAGTATTTTGAACTGTCCCAAACGGTGTTTTGCAGTACTTCAACAAGGCCTGCTTTTTCGAGGAACGACACAGATTGAGCCGCCATGCCCGCAGCCAGAAATGTGATGAGCCAGCTGGTGACGGTGAAGAAATAACGATTTGGAATTTTCAACAAGCCACGGAAGGTGAGAAACGAAACAGCTCCGCCGATTACTAAGCCCAGTGCACCACCCAGCGCCATACCGCCTGCCGTTTCGCGACCGCCGATGGCCACACCATAGAGAAACAAAACAACTTCTGAGCCTTCCCGCAGCACTGCAGTGCCCACAATAATGGCAAGTGCTGTTAATGGTTTTTGTCCTTCGCGCACGGCGATGCCAGCCTGCTTCAATTCACCTGCCATAGCGCGGCCGTTCAAAGCCATCCAGATGTTATGCCAAGTTAGCATGCATACAGCGACCGCTAGGATAGATGCGTTAAATACTTCTTGGCCAAAGCCATTAAACAGTGAGGCGAGGCTGCCTGTGAAAGCCGCCAAAATGCAACTGCCAATTATGCCGGCCAGAACGCCACCCATGATCCACACGCGGCTGCCCATTACCGTCTGAGTTGCCGCCATAACGATACCGATGATGAGGCCAGCCTCAATCACTTCGCGAAAAACAATTATCAACGCACCGATCATGAGATAGGCCTATTCCACTATTATGTAGCCTTTGGCCACATCTTCTTGATATTCATCAACGAACAAATATTTTCCAGGTTCCATGGCTTTAACGCGCACAACAATTGAGGAGTTTCCAGCTACCGCTTTTTCGACTTTTAGTTCTTTTGCTTCGAGTTCAGCCGCAGCGGCATTGGCATTATTCAATTTGATTATGAATGGCTTGCCAGCAGGCACTTTGATTTCAGAAACTGTGAAGGCTTTATCTTTCAGAGTTGTTTCATAAGTCACAATATCTTCGGCACGCAGAGGAGACGATAAAGCGACCAAAGTTAAAGACAATGCAAGCGCACGAATAACCATCAAGTTTACTCCATAAAATAATATCCGATAGATTTACTCGGATAAAGGTCCGGCAAGGTTTAGTCAACTAAATTTGTTATGGTGCGGCCTTTTGACGATGTGCTCAATTGACGGTTTTCGGCTTTTGATTACAAGTCATGTCGGGCGCGCGAAGGAGAATTTTGGAATATTTCGTGCTGTTTTATTTTCGAGTGTATTATATTTTGGTCTTGTCACAGCTGCATTTGCGAGTGACCCCGAGGTATTGGCTGTTTTGGAGAAAGATGCGCCAGGTGCGGCCGATGGTGTGTTGACCGACCGTTATGAAGGCTCAAACATTGTCGGGCAAACCAAAAAAGCATTTGATGAAATTTCTCTGCCAAACGCGTCAGCTGAGGGTGAAGAGTTTGATCAAGATAAGAAATTCAAATCCACTGTAACACTTCAAGGCCGCATTACGCGCACACTTTATGGCGCACCCGAGGGACGGTCTTCACTTGAAGTGTTTGGAAATTTTGTGGATGCGCTGAAAGCCAAAGGTTTTGCGTCTGCGTTTGAATGTGCAAAAGAAACCTGCGGCCCCAGTTTCAAAATGTTGAAATACACATGGCAAAACAAAGCAACCCAAGTTGTTTCACAAGATGCTGAACAATACCGGGTCTCGCTGTCGGAGGCGATGTTTGATAGTGTCATCGACCCACGTTATGCGCTCATGAAGAAGGGTGATGCAGGTGCTGAAACTTATGTGGCAATGTTTGCCGTGCAAAACCAAGGTGGCACATTCGGCAATATATCGGAAACGTTGCTAGACCGGGTTGGTGTTTTGGTTGAGGTGATTGAGCCCAAAGCCCGCGTGCAAAAGATCGTAACATTGTCTGCTGATGATTTGGGTGCAGCAATTCATGATGCGGGCAGGATGGCGATTTATGGTCTCTATTTTGATTTTGATAAAGCAGTGATTAAGCCTGAATCACAGCCGCAGCTTGACCAAATGATTGCCTACTTGCAGAAAAATGCTGAACTGAAAGTCTATATTGTTGGACATACCGATAATAAGGGCACTCTCGATTATAATATGAAATTATCAGGCGACAGGGCGATTGCGGTGATTAAAGCTTTAGTGGCTGCGGGTGTCAATAAGGCCCGCATGGTGCCTAAAGCTGCGGGGCCAATTGCGCCTCTTGCCAGCAACCGCACGCCAGAGGGTCAGGCAAAGAACAGTCGCGTTGAATTGGTGGAACAATTTAGCGGGTAATAGAGGCTTTGCAGTTTGGTCATGCTGCCGCTAATTGGGGGCATGACTGCTTCCCCTAAAATAAGACTCATGAAATTTGGCCCCGCACCATCCGTCGTGTTGGTGAACCCGCAGCTGGGTGAAAACATTGGCATGGCTGCACGGGCCATGGCCAACTTTTCGCTTTCTGATTTGCGGCTGGTTTCGCCTCGCGAGGGCATTGAGATGGAGCGGGCAGTGACGGCATCTGCTGGAGCTGTTGAAATAGTGCAATCGGCAACGGTTCATGACACGTTGGAGAATGCGCTTGCTGAATTCAACTATGTCTATGCCACCACGGCACGGCCACGCGATATGACCAAGGAAGTGATGACGCCGGAACAGGCATCGGCTGATATGCACGCGCGTATTGACCGGGGAGAGAAAGTAGCCATTCTTTTTGGGCGCGAGCGTTGGGGGCTTTCGAATGACGAGGTTTCCAAAGCTGATATGATTATTTCAGCACCGGTGAATCCCGATTATGCATCGCTCAACATTGCGCAGGCGGTTTTGTTGGTGGGTTATGAGTGGTACAAATCGACGGCCACTTCGCTGGGCATGGCCACGCAAGAACTGGGTGCTCATTCCGGCCCAGGCCTCAAAATGACCGGAACGCAGCCAGCCAATAAAGATCAACTCTATGGATTTTATGATCACATCGAAACCGAACTCAGTGATGCCGGATTTTTCAAGACCGAAGAAAAACGCCCGTTGGTGATGCGCAGTTTTCGAAATATGTTCGCGCGGGCATTGCTGACTGAACAAGAAGTTAAGACTTTGCGCGGCATGATCTCATCGCTCACGCGCAAGCATTTGAGAGGCCGCAAGACTGATGAATAAACCACGTATTCTGTTGTTTGATTCGGGTATGGGTGGGCTGACGGTGGCCAGCGCCGTGGCCAAACAATTGCCGGATGCGCATTTGGTTTATTCGGCGGATAATGCGGGCTTTCCTTACGGGGCTTGGAAAGAGCAGGATTTATCCAAGCGCATTGTGAAAGTGTTGGGCGCATTGATTGCGCGTGTGAAGCCCGATGTGGTGGTGATTGCCTGCAACACGGCATCGACCATCGCAATGAAAGAACTCCGCGAAACTTATCCTGTGCCGTTTGTTGGCACAGTGCCTGCCATCAAGCCAGCAGCCGCACTCACCAAATCAGGCATCATCGGTGTGCTGGCAACGCCGGGAACCGTGAACCGCGAATACACACACTCACTCATCCACACTTATGCTTTCCACTGTAAAGTGTTCCTCCACGGCGCACCGCGTTTGGCGGAAATTGCTGAGCAGAAATTGCGCGGTCATAAGGTTGATATGGATGAGCTACGCAATGAAATCATGCCGGTTTACAGAAAGCGTGATGGTGGGCGCACAGATGTGGTGGTACTGGGATGTACCCATTATCCGCTATTGGTTGATGAGATCAATGAAGTGGCGCCATGGGCCGTTACATTCATCGATCCAGCGCCAGCGATTGCACGGCGTGTGGCAGATGTGGCAGAAGAGACAAAGCTACAGCCGCACATTGCTGATGTGCCAGCCCATGGCACGGTGATATTAACGTCTGCAAGGGGTGAGGCTTCGGAGACACTGACAGCTTATGCCGCGATGGGGTTTCCGAAGCATGAGGTTTTGGAGATGGGGGTTTGAATCTCTTAGTGAGGTGGTAAAAACTTAAGAAGCAGTCGCTCGATGATAATTCATTTCAACGTGATCAATATCATCTTCTTTGTAGACTTCACCTGTGTGTTTGAATCCAAGTGATTCATAAAATGATTTTAAATATACTTGAGCACCAATTGTGATTGCGGCAGGTCCATAAACTACTCTGCATTGCTCAATTGCGTTTATCATCAATTCCATTCCTGCCCCTGACCGGCGATAACTTTTTTGAACAATGACCCTTCCGATTGAAATATTTAGATAAGAGATTCCTGCGGGAACTATTCGACAATAAGCAGCAAGAAATTGATTTTTAGAAAACCCCAAATAGTGCAAAGATTTTTGGTCAATATCATCAAGATCGGGAAAGTAACATTTCTGTTCAATAACAAAAACTTCATTCCTCAATTTTAGAACAGCGTATAACTCGGCGAGGCTGAGTTGGTTAAATTCTTTCAATTTCCAAATTAGGGACATATGTTCAAGCTGCCATAGGCTCAATAAAATCCAGCTTAGCACCCAGCTTGCGCCGCTCGATCTGCAACTCATAATCAGCTTGCAAACCTAAAAATATGCCCTCAGAAATTTTATAATAGCGGGCAAGGCGCAAATTTGTGCCAGCAGTAATTGCTCGCTTGCCCAAGACAATTTCATTGATGCGGCGAGGGGAAACGCCGATGGCTCTGGCCAATGCGTTCTGGGATTGGCCAAATGGTTTTAGAATCTCTTCCGGCAAAATTTCGTCCGGAATAGGGATCGGCAAAAGATCGGCTTTGAGTCGCTGCTTTTTCATTGCGGCATTATCCAGTCGATTGCAGGTATCGGCAAGGGAAATTGCTTGACTTCCTCGCCCGCTTCTTTTGCGGGAGAGGGTGAGCCCTTGCGAACGCTGCAAAGCAGAAGGGTGGGGCCCGCGCAGCGAAGCGAAGTGGGATAGGTGAGGGGACGAAGCTACAGCCACCCATTGATGATGCTCCAGCCCTTTGCACGGTGATATTAACATCGGCCAGCGGCGAGGCCTCAGAAACGCTGACGGCTTATGGCGCAATGGGATTTCCCAAGCATGAGATTTTGAATTTACCAGTTTAGTTGCCAGTTTTCACCGTTTGTGTTAACCTGTGTTGAAACTGGTTCAGGATCAACTCATATGACCGATGTTACATTCTCCGTCCGTATTCCAGAGGAGACCAAAACTCTTCTCGAAGCCCTCAGCAAGAGCACCAACCGCTCAAAGAACTATCTGGCGCGGGAAGCCATCACGGCTTTTGTCCAGAGTGAATCTGAGATCATCGAAGGCATTCACCAAGGTATTGCAGATGTGCGGGCGGGGCGCACAGTGGCGCATGACGATGTTGTGAAGAAATCGCGTTCGATTATTGCTGCGGTGAAAAAGCGGAAACTAAAATCAGCATGACGCGGCGCATCCGTTGGGGTGAGAGGGCGGCGCAAGATTATTATGAGCAATTGGAATTCATCGCCAATGATAGCCCCGCCAATGCCGAATTGGTTGATGGTAGGATTACTTCAGCGGTGGAGCAATTGGCCAAACGGCCCATCGGTCGGGCAGGGCGCGTGGCTGGAACTTATGAGAAATCCATTACGGGCACGTCGCTGATTGTCTCGTATATGTTAGAGGATGAAACTCTGCACATCGTCAGAATTATCCACATGAAACGCCAATGGCCGAAGGGCGAATGGCCGGAAGAGTAATGCGACGCTCAAGCTTGGTGCCCGAACTCCCTCATCTATCCCATCCCGCTTGCGACGGATGGGCCCCTACGTCTTCTCCCGATAAAGAAACGGGAGAAGACGTAGGGTTTGACATCCCCGCCATCTTCCCCTATCACCCGCCACATCGACAGGGCTATCGCCCTGTTTTTGCTTACCTGTGATCACTTTTGTGGTCTGTCGGCCGGGAAACTGGAAGAGGAGGGTGGGTTTCCATTAATCTTATCGGAGAACCGTAA
>JAYWEV010000242.1:0-8825 GCA_043779145.1 Aestuariivirga sp.
TGCCACCGTTGTCGGCGAAATTGAAAAGCAGGCCCGTGGGCCACATTTGATTATTTTCAAGAAGCGCCGCCGTAAGCATTATCGCCGCCGCAATGGTCATCGTCAGGATTTGACCTCGGTGACAATCACTGAAATCCTTGTTGGTGGTGCCAAGCCATCAGCAAAAGCTGCAAAGCCCGCAGCCGTAGCAGCACCCATTGCTGATACAGCGCCAAAAGCAGCCACTACCACCTCAGGCGATGATATTTCACTGATCGGCGGCATTGGTCCAAAGATCCACAAGGCGCTGACCGATATGGGCATCACCACTTTCGCTCAGATCGCCGCTTGGACACCTGAAGATGTTGAACGCATCGAAGGTGAAATCAAGCAGAAGGGCCGTGTTGCCCGCGAAGATTGGATTGAACAAGCCAAAGAATTATTGGCCGGCAAACCACCACGTGCTAAAACCGATCAAACGCGTTCATAGTATCAGAGAGATAGGAGCAAACCATGGCACATAAAAAAGCAGGCGGTTCATCAAGGAACGGTCGTGACTCAGCCGGTAAGCGTCTGGGCGTAAAATGCTTCGGCGGTGAATCCGTTGTTGCAGGCAACATCATTCTGCGCCAACGCGGCACACAGTGGCATCCAGGCACAGGCGTTGGCATTGGCCGCGACCATACAATTTTTGCAAAAATTCCAGGCACCGTGTTTTTCCGCGGCACCAAGGATAACAAGCAGCTTGTATCGGTTCTTCCAATGAAGGCCGCTGAATAACAGCACCATCAAAGATTGTAAGATTAAAGGGAGATGGGCAACCATCTCCCTTTTTCTTTTTGGAGAACGAAGATGTGGGTCATTGAAACCGAGCGATTAGGGTTGCGACACCCCACTGAAAATGACGCTTCTGCCATTGCGCGCGGGGCTGGCAACTTTAACGTCAGCCGCAACTTAGCGCGCGTGCCCCACCCCTATAGTGTTGCTGACGCTTTAGCTTTCCTCAAGCACATCCCAACCAGACATCCATATTCGTTAACCTGCGCCATCGAACTCAAGTCACAGCCAGAAGAGCTGATCGGCATGATAGGGTATGAATTTCATGAAGATAGATACCAAGCCGAACTTGGCTATTGGCTAGCCGAGCCCTTCTGGGGCGATGGTATTGGCAAGGAGGCAGCCCAAGCTGTGGTGCAACACGCGTTTATGGTCACACAATTAAATCAACTCGGTGCCGCTTATCATAATGAAAATCCGGCATCTGCGCGAATACTCATGGGTCTCGGCTTCGAAACAACCGGACATGTGATGCAGTTCTCGAAAGCCCGAGGCAAGGAGATTGCCGCAACAACGCTGAAACTAACGCGCGAACATTGGCTAACCCAAAAAAAACGCTAACGCTTGATTGTAATACAGTTTGCGGCCGCGGTCGTACCCAAGCAAATCTCTGGCCGTGCATAAATCTCAGGGTTCAATTGTGAGGTTACAATTTTGGTTGTCAATCGCTCAGCCGGCGTCATCTTGTAAATATCGCTCGGCGGAGCTTTAGCATAAAAATCAAGAAAATCACCGCCAACACCCATTGATTTTATATAGCGCTTCAGTTCGGCTTCAAAACCCGGTGCAAGCTTTGTGGTCGCTTTACCAACGATGGTTTCGCGCTTTGTAATGGTTTTGCTGATCACCTGCTTTTTGCCGTGGATAAACAGATATCTCTCGCGGTAAAAAACCCGTTCAAACATTGGCTTGTTGAGAATTTGGTGGGTTCCAACAATGCTGCCGGGAATTGCGATTCGCTCCACACCAGCAGCCAATATGAGCGTGCAAGCTGAAGCGCAATAGCCAGGTCGACTGGTCAAAAATCCTTTGGAAATTTGTTTCTGTTTCAGCACTTTCTCGCAATAATCGTCACCTGACCCACAATTCAAAGAAAAAGCATACCCAATGGCAACGCTCATTTTGTTGGCGCGAAGTGCGCGCCCCATTGTCAGCGCGGCCCGCACATCTCCCCCACCCGATTGAATAACCAGTAGCAAAGGCTTGCGTTCTGCTTTGCGAAGAACTTTAGCAAATTTCGCAGAAGTGGAGCCAACAATTCTTCCCTCAGCATAAATCCATTCCGGACAATTTGGCTCGCACGTGGCGTTGCTGGCGCGCATGATCTGGAAGGTCATTTCAGGGCCGAGCTTTAGCGCTGGCAAGGCTGCCTTCTTCGGCGTCGATTGAGCAGCAAGAGCCAAATCAAAACTAAAAATAACCGCCAACAAAAAAGCGAAACAAACTCTAACCAGCATCATGCCCCCGTGTTTTAATAGGCATGAAGTTGGCTCAACTTTCAGCGTCTGACAATGCGGCAAATGATGAATTTAGTTAGTAGACGACAACTCGATATTGTTTTGCAATAAAACGCAATTTTTCGCTGGCGATTTGGCGTTGCAGAGCTCGGCTCTCACAATGGTTTCAGGCGCTCGTGTTTGCGTCGTGATATGCGTTGCTGCCTGATCTTTTAAAGTCATACGGTAGATATCGGTCGGAGGCGCTCTATCAAAGTACTCTAAAAAATTCTGTTCAACACCCATCGAAGTCAAATATTGCCGCAAGTTTGCATTGAATTCTGCCAAGGTCTCAGTAGCTTCATCGCCGAAAACTGTTTCACGTCGTGTTTCAGTTTTACTAACCAGCTCTTTAACGCCGTTCACCATTGTGAATTCTTCATCATAAAAGATTTTCTGCACAATCGGTTTGTTCACATATTGATGAGTCCCGATCACACTATTAGTTGCAGCAATCCGTGCAACACCTGAAGCCAACACTAATGTGCAAGCAGATGCACAAAAGCTTGGCTGGGTCGATACAAACCCGCGCGCAACATGATGCTCACTCAAAGCTTGGGCGCAAGACACATCGCCTGTTTTGCATGGGATTTCGTATGAAAATCCGACTGCCACGTCCATCTTATGTGCACGAATAAAGCGGCCCATTTCCATGGCCTCTTTCATATCACCTCCACTCGATTGAATAACCAATGGAAGGCTCTGCGGCCCAACAAGCCCAGCAATTTCTTTAAATTTTTGCGCCGTGCCCGGTACAATCTGCCCTTTGGCAAAAATCCACTCGGGGCAATTGGGCTCACACGAAGTTTGACTTTCCCGCATAATGCGAAATGTCATGTCGCGCGATTTTTTGACAGGAGCCTCTTCAGGCACACTGCCGATCTCAGCGTTAGACGAAATTGTTCCAGTAAAACAAACGGTTGCTATAAATAACAAGTGATACCAATGCTTCAACTGTCGCCCTCCGTTGCTGAATGCACCTCAACAGTGCATGAAGTTAAATCTAATGACAAGTTAACAAAATGAGGCGGCTCTCAACCGCACTCATTTCTCTCATAAGCTATCAGAACACCATAGCGACATATGCGGGAACAATGCTTTTGCGGCCCAAGCCACCGTTATGCTTGGAAGCTGCCAACCGCATATTGCCGTGCGAAGATTTGACCGCCAGCGATAAATGCTTCAATCCAAATTTAATATTAGTAGCAGCATTATAAAGCCCAGAGCACGAACCAGAATAGCCAATGCCGCGCGCCGTCTGACATTTTAATTGAAACACGCCGATCTCACCTACTCCGCCGGTCACCATCGGATTGTAACCAGACTCAACTTTTGCAATCTTCAACGCGAACCAAGCCGGCACACCATAACGCGGCGCCTCAGCTATGATCATAGCTTGAACATTTTTACGCGTCGCATCAGACACGCTTGGAACTTGAGATCTACTGAAGTGAATTTTAGTGTGATGAACTTTGTGATGAATTTTAGGATGATGCCGATCTGTGGCATTAGCGGAAGTTGACATTAAGCCAGCGGATATAACCGCAGCCGCGGTGAGTAAAAACAACTTTGAACGCATTTTACATGTCCTTTTGATTAAACGGTATATTTAAGAATCCAGCAGAGCTGGATAGACGAAACCCTGAAACCACCCGTGCGGGTCAAGGGGAGGTCGCTTTCAAAGCCCAAATGAGGCGAGAGTAAGGTTGTAAAAACGACTCTGTGACGGATTGTCGCAATCTCTGATTGGCAGTCGCTTGCAGCGCACTTGGCGATTTGCCACAAACTGTCTAAGAGCAGCCACATGAAATTTCTTGATGAATGCAAAATATATGTCCGCGCCGGAGACGGCGGAGCCGGAGCCGTTTCTTTTCGCCGTGAAAAATTTATCGAATTTGGCGGGCCTGACGGTGGCGATGGCGGCACAGGCGGCGACGTTTGGGTTGAAGCCCACAATGATCTCAATACGCTGATTGATTATCGCTACCAGCAGCATTTCAAAGTGCGCACTGCGGGCCATGGCATGGGCAGGCTTCGCGCTGGCAATTCCACTGAAGACATCATTCTGAAAGTTCCAACCGGAACCGAGATTTATGAAGAAGACCACGAAACTCTAATTGCCGATTTACCGAAAGCTGGTGATCGCATCCGCATTGCTAAGGGCGGCAATGGCGGCTTTGGAAATCATTATTTTAAATCCGCCACCAATCGCAGCCCTTACAATGCCAACCCCGGCCAAATGGGCGAAGAGCGTTGGATTTGGTTGCGCCTGAAATTGATCGCAGACGCAGGCATCGTGGGCCTGCCCAATGCAGGCAAATCCACCCTGCTCTCGGTGGTCTCTGCCGCACGTCCCAAAATCGCTGATTATCCCTTCACCACACTGCACCCTCAACTAGGTGTGGTGAAAGTGGCCGCCAACTCATTCGTGCTCGCCGACATCCCGGGCCTCATCGAAGGCGCATCAGAAGGTGCAGGCCTTGGCACACGGTTTTTGGGCCATGTTGAACGCTGCGCTGTGCTGATCCATATGATTGATGCAACGGCCGATGATCTGGTCGATGCTTATAAAATCATCCGCGCTGAGCTCAAAGCCTATTCCCCCATTTTGGCAAAGAAACCCGAAATCATCGCCTTCAATAAAATCGATGCCATCGAGCCGAAAGAGCTTGAGAAGAAAGTGAAGACGTTCGAAACCAAAATCAAAAAGACACCGTTGCTGCTGTCTGCCGCCACACAGAAAAACACCGAGCAAGCCATGTTTGACCTTTGGGCTGTCATCAGTGGAAACCGCAAGCCAAAGCATGTGCCTGATCCAGTCGGGGTCACAACCGAAGGCTGGAAACCGTGATCTCGCGGTTAGCAAAAGCAAAACGCATCATCGTCAAAGTGGGTTCGGCATTACTCGTCGATCAAAAAACCGGAACCATCAAAGCCTCTTGGCTGTCCTCATTGGTCGATGATGTGGCTGATCTCAAAATCGCAGGCGCTGATGTCATCCTCGTCTCATCAGGTGCCATCGCCCTTGGTCGCCGCACGCTGGGTCTACCAAAAGGCAAACTTAAACTCGACCAAAGCCAAGCTGCCGCCGCTGTGGGCCAAATCGCTTTAGCCCAAGCTTGGTCAGAAGCACTCCGCACCAAAAACATAGTGGCCGCCCAAGTGCTTGTCACACTCACCGATACCGAAGAACGCCGTCGCTACCTCAACGCGAGAGCGACACTCACCACACTGCTGGCCCAAGGCGCTGTCCCCGTCATCAACGAAAACGACACAGTCGCCACCTCTGAAATCCGCTACGGCGATAACGACCGCCTCGCGGCTCGTGTCGCCTCCATGATGTCGGGCGATGTGCTAGTGCTGCTTTCTGATATTGATGGTCTCTATTCGGCACCTCCCAATCAAAAAGGCGCCACCTTCATTCCCGAGCTGCGCGAGATTACCCCAGAGGTTGAGGCCATGGCAGGTAAGCCCATTTCAGGTGTGGGCTCGGGCGGTATGATCACCAAAATCGAAGCAGCTAAAATTGCGCTTTCTGCAGGCTGCAACATGGTCATCGCCTCTGGCCATGAAATGCACCCTTTAAAACGCATATCCGAAAACGCCCGCTGCACATGGTTCGTGGCTGAAGCCTCCGCCATGCAATCACGCAAACGCTGGATCGCGGGAACCTTGCAGCCCACGGGGAAACTCTTTGTTGATGAAGGAGCCAAAACCGCATTGCTCAAAGGCAAAAGCTTGTTGCCCGCAGGCGTTAAAAAAGTCGAAGGCACATTTGCACGAGGCGATACGGTCAGCATCGTTCTCATCGACGGCCCCGAATTGGCGCGCGGCCTTGTGGGTTTTGATGCTGCAGAAGCCAAACAAATCATTGGTCTTAAATCCGCCGATGTGCAAAAACTTTTAGGCGCAGGCGACCGCGATGAAATGATCCACCGCGATGACCTTGTGATGATGGATAGAACATGAACGACGTGACCTTGAATATCGGCAGACAAGCCCGCACCGCCGCGCGCACCCTTGCCCTTGCTTCAACCTCACAAAAGAACACGGCCCTCAAAGCCATGGCCAAACATATTCGCGCCAACGCCACTGCTATTCAATCAGCCAATGATCAAGACGTCACCGCCGCCAAGGACAAAGAGCTCAAATCTTCGTTTATCGACCGCCTAACATTAAATGCAGCGCGCATTGAAGCAATGGCCCAAGGTCTGGAAGACATCGCGGCCCTTGATGATCCCGTCGGCCGCGTCCAAGAAAAATGGGTTCGCCCTAACGGCATGGAAATCTCCAGGGTCTCGGTGCCCATCGGCGTCATCGGCATCATCTATGAAAGCCGCCCGAATGTCACAGCAGATGCAGGCGGGCTATGTTTGAAATCAGGCAACGCCGCCATCTTGCGCGGTGGCTCCGATGGCTTTGCCACATCACAAGTCATTGTCTCCGCTCTACAACACGGGATCAAAGAAGCAGGTATTGATCCCAACTCAATCCAAATGGTGCAAACCACCAGCCGCGATGCGGTGGGCGAAATGCTAGCAGGCCTCAACGGCACAATTGATTTGATCATTCCCCGTGGCGGCAAAAGCCTCGTGGCTCGCGTCAACGAAAGCGCCCGCGTTCCTGTGTTCAGCCATTTGGAAGGCATCTGCCATGTCTATGTCGACAAAGCCGCCGATCTCGAAATGGCAAAGGCAATCGTGCTCAATTCCAAGATGCGCCGCACAGGTGTGTGCGGGTCTGCCGAAACCATTCTAATCGACCGCGCAAAAATCTCAAACCTCGCGCCAATCATCTGCACACTGATTAATGCCGGATGCGAAGTGCGCGGCGATCAAGTAACGATGGCCGCCAACCCCGCTGTCAAGCCCGCCACCGAAGAAGATTGGTCAACCGAATATCTCGATAGCATCGTGTCGATGCGCGTGGTGGATGGTGTGGATGCCGCCATCGCGCACATCACCAAATACGGCTCGCAACACACAGATTCAATCGTCACCCAAGACCAAGCGACCGCCGAACATTTTCTGAACGACCTCGACAGCGCCATCGTCCTCCACAATGCCTCCACCCAATTTGCCGATGGCGGCGAATTCGGCTTTGGTGCGGAGATCGGAATAGCCACCGGAAAGATGCACGCCCGCGGCCCAGTCGGTGTCAACCAACTCACCACATTCAAATATCAAATCAGAGGGAACGGCCAGATCAGGCCTTAACCTTCAATGTTGAAACTCCCTCCATTCGGCCAAGGACAGCGCATCGGCCTCTTCGGCGGTTCCTTTAACCCCGCCCACGCTGGCCACCGCATGGTGGCGCTCTATGCATTAAAGCGCCTGCAGCTTGATTGGGTCTGGTGGCTCGTCTCACCCCAAAACCCACTGAAAGATACCAAAGAAACCGGCGAATACGTAAAGCGTTTTGCTTACACAAAGCAGATTGCAAAGCACCCGCGTTTCAAGGTCACCAATCTCGAAAAACAAATCCACAGCCACAACACAGCACAAACTTTAAGCGCTCTCAGACAAGCAATGAGCAATGCTCACTTCGTCTGGATCATGGGTGCAGATAGTTTTGCAGGTCTAGATCGCTGGTATGACTGGAACCACATCGTTGAAACCTTGCCCATCGCCGTGCTCGCAAGACCGGGTTATTCCATGCGTGCACTTGGCGGCCAAGCAGCAATTCGCTACCGCAACAACCGCGTGAGCAACGAGCAATCAGGCCTGCTGGCCAAACGCAAAGCTCCAGCCTGGGTGTTTATCTCCATGCCACTGCGGAGCGAAAGCTCGACGGCCATTCGGCAAGCTGTCAAAGCAGTTTCATAACTGTCAAAAATTTGATATAAGCCTCCCATCAAAATAAGGATTAAGACTCTGAGCAAGAAACCTGTCAAGAAAACCGCAAAGAAAGCCGTCAAAAAGGTGGCCGCAAAAAAGCCAGCCACTAAGGCTGTTGCGAAGAAAACCATCAAGAAAGTTGCGCCAAAGAAAGCAATTAAGAAAGCAGCGCCTAAGAAGGCCGCGAAGAAGCTTGTAAAAAAAGCAGCGCCAAAGAAAGCCGTAAAAAAACTGCTAAAGGCCGCGCCAAAGAAAGCTTCAAAAAAAGTGGCGAAGGCCACCCCAAAAAAAGCAATTAAAAAAACAGCGCCGAAGAAGGCGATCAAAAAAGCTGTGAAGGTTGCAGCCAAGAAGGTTGTTAAAAAAGCGGCCCCTAAGAAAGTTGCTAAGAAGATTGCAGTTAAGAAAGCTGTCACCAAAAAAGCTGTTGCCAAAAAGCCTGCCGTAAAAAAATCAATCGCTAAAAAAGCCGTGGCCAAAAAAGCGGCTCCGAAAAAACTCAACCTCATCAAAGTAGCAGCCCCAACAGGCCCACGCTATGCGGGCCCAGACTGGCCTTTGATGAATGTCATTTTAGACTCGATGGATGATTCAAAAGCCGAGCAAGTGATCGCCATCAATCTCGAAGGCCGCTCTTCAATGGCTGATGGCATGGTCATCGCTTCAGGTCGTGCCA
>JAYWEV010000243.1:0-3333 GCA_043779145.1 Aestuariivirga sp.
TTGGAAACTTATAAGATTCACTAAAATGAAGTTCCGACGCCTCCATCACGGCCGAGAGGCAAGCGTTTTCGTAACTATCGCCTTTGCCAAAACTAACCGCGATGTTGCGCGACAAAGGGCGCACAGCAGCAACAACAGGCAAACCAACGCGGTCTAACCCCGTTACATTGGCCAATCTAGTTATGCCAATACTCTTCGCCAGCTGAGCAATTCGCACGTCCATCAATCAATCCCATCAGACACAAAAACTTGCAAAAATTAGCGATCCGAGGGCCGTCCACCCTTTACCATGCTGACGAGTATTCTCGGCGGCGTTCCATCATAAAGGAACATAATCTGTTTGAACTTCTCAGCTTTACTTGCCAGTTTGCCTGCAGCATTTGACGCCGCATCAAGATAGATGGCGTTTGAAACCCCGTCCAACAACTGAAAATTCAACAGATCATTTTTTGTTTTACCAACAATATCTTCAGCTTTAGCGAGAAAAATTGCTTGCGAAATACCGTCGAGAGGGGCGAACCCACTTAAAATGTTGCGAAACTCTTTCCAAACCTTCCCCTTTATATTCAATTCGGCCAGCTTTGAATCTGGCTCACCACTATCCGGTTTGAAATAGAGCGGAGAAATGCCTGTAAAATCGCTACTAAATTCAGCAGGAAATTTGCACTTACTGTCAACGTTATCCAACGTCGCTTGCGGAATGAAATGTACCACCTCATGTCGAACCAGCAAAATGCCTGGCCCTTTAAATGTTGGCCCTCCAAAATCGTGTTCCAGTCTATTAGCCGCGAGAACTTTATCAGGCACAAAATAAAGAATATTATTTCTAACAAGCAATGCGCCGCCTGTTTGCATAGACTTGATAAATTGCTGCGGGGTTTGTGCAGGCATGATCGTTCTCCTCCGTCATATTATTTTAAATTACTGGCCAGAAACCTTCCTATTTTGATTGTAAATTTAGAACTGTGATCTAAATTGCATTAAGGCATAATTTCATTGTACCGTAGCATCTGTCAACCACTTGATTTGAGGGTCTGAGGGAACTCGTAGATGACGTCCGGCAGTCTAGAATTGGCAGTTTTGCACACGGATGCGCGCGGCTATGGCGCAACTATGGCGCAATCTGAAGGCATGGCAATAACGAAATTGCGGGCCGGCAACGCGTTGAGTGAACAGACTGCCAGTATGTTTGGTGGCCGAGTGATTGATATGGCAGGCGATAGCGTTCTTCTGACGTTTGGTTCAGTGCGCGCCGCTTTCTGCGCCGCTCGGCATATCAGTGAAGTAACGAATTATGAAAAGCAGATCGACAAAAATGCGGCACCATTTGATTTCAGAATGGGTCTCACAAAAGGCCGCGTGAATGCATCTGGTGATAGGGTTTTTGGCCATTGTATAAACATGGCTGCGCGTATCGGCTCGCTCGTTGGCGCAGGCAACATTGGTATTGCCAGTGCAGCATGGCCAGAAGCGCGCCCGCTGACATACGGGTCTACTGTAAGATCCAGAATATTATTTGCCAAGCCCGATGAACCATTCTTAGATTTCTCCGAAATCATCTACAACCAAACCGAAACGGATTCTTTCCATTCTGCAGAAAATCGTCGTAATGCACCTAACATTCTGCTGGTTCCCAAATTTCTGAGTAAGAAACAAGGCCAAGAAAATTCCGCAATGGAAAGCATTGTTTGGAATTGCAGCACTTTCTTTGCTTCGCAAGGCTGGCAAACCTCAACTCACAGCCCGAACAACGAAGAACTATCGCCGTCCGCCTCATCTGCGGAATACATCGTAACAATAGTTGCCATTGAGTTGACGACGGGTCTTCGTCTCTCTATCAGCGTAAGTTCGCGCTACATGAGGCAGGGCGTCCAACACTTCACGCGCGATGTTGATGTTATTGAACTGTTCAATTCAGATTCCCTCGCACTTGCCTCTTTGGTAGGTTCCGCGATTGCGCTTTCAGAAATGGAGCGTGTCAACGATACGCGCGGTGTAGGCTCTCACCAGCTGATCGCCGCGGGTCGAAGAAGTCTGTCTGAATTTTCTCTCCCTCAATTTTTGATCAGCCTCGAATACATGGAACGGGCGGAGAAAATTGACCCCGATTATCCGCTCATGCTGTCATCCTTGGGCCGCGCGCATGCTGTTGCTTGGCGATTTGGTTGGGTAAGCGCAAATGTGGATCATATGGAACTCGCATTGAATTATGCCCAGCGAGCCGTCAAATTATCACCAAACGATAGTCGCTGTCAGGCTGATTTGGGCTTTGTTAAATTTTGGAACGGAGAGCCAGTGGAAGCGGCCTGGCATTATAATCGTTCGCTCGAGGCATTGCCATTTCACCCAGAGTTATCGGCCGACGCGGGAATGGTGTATAGTTACATAGATAACAACGAAAGGGCGGTGTCGGTTCTCGAGCACTCGATTGCCAATTTACCGCTTGATGCAGACTATAGGTTATGGTCGCTGGGAGATGTGTATTATGCCAAAAAAGAATATAAGAATTCGCTGAAATGGCTTTCGCGAATGAGTGATCAAAGCCAGGCACACCGTCTCTTGGCGGCCAACAAAGCGCGCCTTGGAATGGACGCCTCAGTTCATGTTAAAAATGTACTTGCCCAACAACCAGATTTTTCGGTCAGCCATTGGATTGCCATTCAGCCTTTCACAAAAGAAGAAGATCGGATTGACTATGAAGAAGCATTGTTGCTTGCTGGTCTTCCGCGATAATAACGTCCAAATTTACACTGGCTTAAAATATTTATTTGGTTAGACTCTGCCTCATCATTTATGGCTGCAATCCGGAGTCTTTTTTAAATGCCCGTCAAAACATCATTGCCCGTAAAATCAGAAACGGGCATTCCGGTGGCGAGGCTGTTCAAAGACGTTCCCGTCGAAATTCAACAGGCGCTTCTTAAATCCGCATTCGTTGTTCCTTTAGAAAAAGGTGAACGACTTTTTGAACACGGCGACCAAGGCGGCACAATGTATCTGGTGCAAAAAGGTCGCATTGAAATTTCACTGATCACTGATGAGGGTAAAAAAATTGTTCTCAACCAAATTGGCCCGGGTCACTCATTTGGCGAAATTGCGATGGTCGACAAAAGCCCGCGCACAGCATCTGCAATCGCCATCGAAAATTCGGCCGTCATCCCCATCACCAGTTTAACTTTTTTAGAAACCGTCCAACGCTGCCCCCAAATTGCGATGAATCTTTTAGAGCTTATGTGCGAACGGATCAGATGGGTCAGCGATTCAGTCGAAGAATATGCAGCCCATCCGCTAGATCTCCGCCTTGCCAGACGCCTGCTGACGCTCCACAAGAATTTT
>JAYWEV010000244.1:0-3333 GCA_043779145.1 Aestuariivirga sp.
GTCTCGATCTTATTGTTTCAGCCAACCATATCATGTGAGGTCATTGAAAATGCGCGAACAAACAACACAACGTCAGTCGGCACCAACACCA
The DNA here is from genome assembly GCA_043779145.1 of Aestuariivirga sp. Classification (GTDB taxonomy): domain Bacteria; phylum Pseudomonadota; class Alphaproteobacteria; order Rhizobiales; family Aestuariivirgaceae; genus Aestuariivirga. The sequence continues at coordinate 92 of JAYWEV010000244.1, forward strand.
TTAAAGAGGAAATCTTCGGCAAAGGAGAAGCGGTTAGACGATCTCTTCGAACATGCTTTGAAAGATATGTATTATGCAGAGAAAAAAATTCTCAAAGCTCTGCCCAAAATGATCAAGGCCGCTCAAGACTCTGAATTGAAAGAAGGTCTTGAAAGTCACCGGGTGGAAACTGAAGGCCATGTCGAAAAATTGGAGGAGGTCTTTGGAATTTTGGGCACGGTACCTAAGGCTGTAAAGTGCGAAGCAATCGATGGCATTTTAGGTGAAGGCGATGGAATCTTGAAAGATTTCGGCAAAACCAAAGCGTGCGATGCGGCGATCATTTTCTCAGGTCAGGCCGTCGAGCACTACGAGATCACCCGTTACGGCAGCATGCATGCTTGGGCGCTTAGCTTGGGCATGGATGAAGTGGCGGAAATTATTGAAAGCATACTTAAGGAAGAAAAAGCCGCAGACGTGAAGTTAACAGAGCTCGCCGAAAGCCGCATCAACTTTGCAGCGGAAGAAGAAGACGAAGCTGCTGGTGATTTAGAACACGCTTGAGTGGTTTCAATTTGAAAACGGGGAGGAGCTTAGGTTTTAAGCTCCTTTTTCGTTTGGATGTGGGTTACGGATTGTCGGTGACAAGGCACTCCAACTGTTTCTTCGCTATATATTTTCATAATGCAATCGCGATGATCACCAAAAAATGCTGGTCACTGTAATCTGATGTCGTTCACCCAAATTCCCAACTTGTCGGCGTTCCCAGAATCCTCAGGCGAAAAACTGGCGCAGATCATAGCCTCCGGCGAAATCCACAACGCCTTCCTTCCGTTGTCCGCGGCAAAATCATAAACGCAACGGTAATTGGCGCATAACAAAAACTAGGTAGCCGCGTCATAATTCTATACAGGTTATAAAGTTTCTTTTGACTTCCACCATTTCAACGTGTCCCGATTGACAGCGTTTTAACAGCCTAATAACTGACTTTTTGAAATTGAAATAAAATCCAGTATTGCCAAAGTTTGCCAATTTTAGCAGTTTGTGCTAGTCTAAAGGAATGAGCACAAGCACCATGAATATATCACTCCCCGAAGCCCTCAAAAGCTTTGTGAAGGAACGCACCAAGAAAGCAAACTATTCGAATCCGAGCGATTATGTACGTTCCCTTATTCGCGAGGATCAGCGACGTTTGGCGGCAACAAATCTGCTTGATGATATGGTGGCAAAACATCTTGCTGCCAACCCCGCAACATCAGCAGCTAAACTTGAAAAATTGCGCGGCGAATTCTGGGCACGGTGGACGGAGATCAAAACTGATATTGATATGGGTCTCGCTTCACTTGATCATGATGGCGGAAAGATATTGAACGCTGACATGCTGGCCAATATCAAAAGTCGGGGCCGTGACCGGTTGGCTAAAGTTTAGGCCGTATGAAATCTGTTCGTATTTCAGCTGATGCCGAAAATGATCTTGATGCAATTTGGCTTTATATCGCCAATGATAGCGACGTGAATACCGACCGATCATCCTCGATATCGCAGGCGCACGCATCAACATTTCAGAACTCACACGCTCCAACAAATTCTTAGACAGCGACGGTTCGGGTAAGCTGCAAATAACCGCTTGGGCTGGCGTTGGCTCTGGTGTGTTGTTCTTTGACCCATCGGGCACTGGCGCCATTACGCAGAAAAACCAATATGTCTTCACCGAATGGGACCCCACGGCCAATGGCGATCTGGAAGCCTTGCGCAATGTGTTTGATAGCAGTGGCGACGGTGTGTTGGATGCATCGGATGCAAAGTTCGCTTTGTTTAAGGTGGAGGTGACCAATGCCGATGGTTCCACGTCCGCTTATACGCTCACCCAATTGGGCATCACCTCCATCAATCTCAAGGCTGATTTAACGGATGTCAAATATACCGATGGTTCAGAGATCACGGGCCAGACCACATTCACCAGAAGCAATGGCACCACAGGCACCGTGGCCAATACAGTGCTGGCCACAGAGACACAAGGTTACGCCGTCATCCACAAACCCTAACCGCTGATGCGTTGGGCAACCGCATCATCACCAACACCCCCTATGCCACAGATGGCTCAATTGCCAATTTAACGAAGTCCACCGCCAATGCTGATGGCACGATGGTAACCATCGCTTACGACAATAATGGTGATGGCGTTATAGACAAGGCCCAAACCATCCTCACCACAGTGGATGGTGCTGGCACCAGAACCGAAACCCTGACCAAACGGAATGGCGGCGGCATTCTGACCAGTGCAATTCAGACGATCACCAGCATTGATGGTATTAGTGAAGCCAAGAACGACAATCAGGCACTTCTCACATGGAAGCAGGTCAGCTGAATCAACTCGCTTGACGGCACGCAGAAGTTGTTTACAGAGTGTTAAGAATTAAAAAAGTGGCATAGCTACGGCGACAGGGATGCAAACAAAAATGGCGAGCAAGATTGTCGGAGTGGCGCACTTGTCGGCCCAGATTGTCTTAACTCGAAAGACTTGGGCGAAGAGAGTGTATTAAATGCTCTTTAAATTTAGCAATTAGAAATCGGAAAAAATTACAAAATGATCAAAGCAGAGAAGCCTGACATCGTTGAAGAAGGCAGTGTTCAAGATACGAGTTCCGAAATTCTGGCTGCTAAAGATGAGCAACCTGCCCCAAAAAAGAAAACACTTATGGAATATCTTCGTTCGGAACGAATGCGGACAATTGGTAAATATTTAGGGTGGCTTTCGGGATCCTAATTTCCATTAACGGTATTGCAAACGAAACTTTATGAGGACGGTTATGGCGGATGATATTGTAAATGGTGGAAGTGGCGGCGTAAGTGGAACCTACACGTTAGACAATTCGGGTTCTCTTGCGATTGGAATTACTGGATTGGGTGGCGGACTTGGCCAAACCAATTTGGGAGTGGCAACAATTACCCATTACGACCCAACCGTCGGGCACGTCGTTCAGGACAAAGTTATAATTGGCGGTGACTGGGGGTTTCGGTGACAGTGCATTCTATTTCCCCTTTCGGCGCAAGATTTTGGGCGGCACTGCGTGAAATATCTCCGACTGCGTTTTGACTGAACAATCGACCGTGCCTCCCGCCGTTCTCAACTCCACCCCAATTGACTGCCTCACATCCTTAAACAACAAAAACAAATGCAGCGGATTGGTGGGGGATTGTGCCATGCCGAATTTGAGATAGAAGTTTCGCGCTTCTTCATCTTTGGCGTGAACCAGAAAGGC
>JAYWEV010000245.1:0-3330 GCA_043779145.1 Aestuariivirga sp.
GAAACGGCCATGTTGTATTTCTTTTCGCCTGAAGTGAGCGACGCATTTACACGCGTATAAAAATCGGGCCAGGGAATGAAATCGATATCAAGCGTTACCTTGTTGCCTGACGCTGGCTTGTATTCCTTGTCGAACATGTCCTTCATAATCCGCATTGGTGGCCAATCAGGGCCTGCCATATGGAGCGTTACGTCTTCGGCGGAAGCGGTCGTAGCACCTCCGACAAACAAGGCCAAAGCAAAGCCTGCGGCTGTTGCTAATCCTTGTAATTTGGTCCTAGCAGTCATCTTAGGTTTCCTCCTGTTATAGTCATCGTTTTTTACTTCGGTCCTCGAGTTTCAAGTCATTGCTTGTCCGCTCGAAGCGCGGAAGATGTGAAATTTTTTATGATCGAGATAAATGGATGCTACCTGCCCCGGCTTGATCATCGTGGCAGCAGATTCGGGCACAACCATGCGTAGGGTTTCTGAGCCAGTATCTACCGACACAACTGTCACGTCACCTAATGGTTCAAGCATTTGAATGGTGGATTTAATGCCAGCCTCACCTTTGACGGCAAAGCGAATATCGCTTGGCCTAATTCCCAGCATCGCAGCTTCGCCAGATTCAGCAGATTTGATTTTCGCTTTTGAAATAATCTTACCGAGCGATGTTTCGAAAATTGTTTTATCGCTGCCCGCTTTGGCTTTAATCATGTTCATATGCGGCGAACCGATTTTCCCAGCGACATACATATCAACCGGATTTTCAAACAGCTCGTCAGGTGTGCCGCGTTGCACCACAGCACCATCGCGCATCACAGCAATTTCCTCGCCCATTGATAGCGCTTCAAGCTCATCGGGCGTCGCGTAAACAATGGTCATGCCGAACTGGCGGTGCAAGCGCTTCAACTCAGCGCGCATATCGTGACGTAGCTTGGCGTCAAGGTTGGTGAGCGGTTCATCGAGAAGAAGAATTTTTGGACGACGGATCAAGGAACGGCCAAGCGCCACGCGCTGTTGTTCACCCCCAGACAATGTGCTCGGCTTGCGTTCCAAACGGTGCGAAAGTTTCAGCATCGCAGCTGTTTCTTTCACACGTTTATCAATCTCCTCGCGACCGATTTTTTCTTCACGCAAAGGGTAAGCGAAATTTTCATAAACTGTGAGATGTGGATAGAGCGCGAAAGATTGGAAAACCATAGACACGCCGCGCCCCGTGATCGGCGCATCGGTGACATCATTGCCGTTGATTTCAACGCTGCCTGAATCAGGTTTCACTAACCCAGCAATCGTGCGAAGTGCCGTGGTCTTGCCGACCGAACTTGGGCCGAACAGCGCAAAGAAACGACCTTCGATCACATCGAATGAAAGGCCAGCGAGTGCGCGAACAGTGTCGTAGGATTTAGAAACCCCATTTAGACGCAACGCATATTTTAACGCTTCAGACATCGCACTCCCATTTGGCTTTTTTTAGCTCTCTTATAAATTCAAACTATCGTTCTTAAAAAATATTACAAGACGGTAATTGTTAATTTTGCCTATTTTGCTTTTTCCCACTTGCCAGATTTGGCGGATTTCAAAACTGCATCTGTCACGATGTCAGTTGCCATTGCTTCACGGAAGGTTGGCGCAGCAGATTTGCCCGTACCCACACCTTCAAGGAAGTCAGCAGCTTGGTGGATGAATGTGTGTTCATAACCAATTTGCAAACCAGGCACCCACCATTTGCTCATATATGGGTGATCGCTATCTGTGACGTGCAGAGAACGCCAACCACGGGTGCGCCCCTCGTCGCGGTGATCAAAATATTGCAAGCGGTGCAGATCATGCAGATCCCAAGCGATTGATGCCTTCTCGCCATTAATCTCCAAAGTATAGAGGGCCTTGTGCCCACGCGCGTAACGTGTGGCTTCAAAATTGGCCAGCGAGCCATTGGCAAATTTGGCAAGAAATAAGCTCGCATCATCAATGCCGACTTTCTCTTTTTTACCCGTCAAAGTGTGCTGACGCTCTTTGATGAATGTTTCAGTGAGGCCCACAACTTTATCAATTGAGCCATTCAACCACATCGCTGTGTCGATACAATGTGCGAGCAGATCACCCGTCACTCCACTGCCCGCCACTTTAACGTCAAGCCGCCACAAGCCTTGACCACCTTGCGGCAGGTCAGCAGAAATCGTCCAATCTTGCAAAAACTTGGCACGGTAGTGAAAAATTTTGCCAAGCTTGCCTTCTTCAATCAATTGCTTGGCCAATGTGACGGCGGGCACGCGGCGATAATTATACCAAACCATGTTGGGTACACCGGCTTTCTCTACAGCGGCCACCATCTTTTTGGATTCAGCAGCATTGCGGCCGAGTGGTTTTTCACACATCACCATTTTGCCTGCCTTGGCGGCCGCAATCGCAATTTCCATATGCGTGTCATTGGGGCTGGCGATATCGATCAAATCAATGTCTTTGCGCTCCACCAATTTGCGCCAGTCGGTTTCCATGGATTCATAGCCCCATTGCTCGGCAAAGGGCTTGAGTTTTGCTGCGTCACGCGCACATGCAGCTTTGAGCACGGGTTGATATGGCAAATCGAAGAAATGGCCAGCTTGCGAGAATGCATTAGAGTGCGTACGGCCCATAAAGCCATAACCCACCATGCCGATGTTGAGTTTTTTCTTCGCCATTTTAAGCGACCCAACCATGCTTATCGCGCACTTTGATCATGGTGGCCAAAATGTCATTCCATGTCTGCTGCTTCAGCATCACATCATTGGGAAACATACAGCCGTCCCAACAAATGTGTTTAAAGGCTTTAGTCAGTTCGCCGCCAGAATCGCGCAGCCAAAACCCTGCGTGTTTTGGAATATCAAGCTTGCCGTTCTTATCTGTCACCATGCAATGACGGCCCGTCTTATCGTGATAGCCTAACCCCTTCACCGTGCCATCATTTTGCGCAACATGAAAATCTATCGTCCATGGCCGCAAGGCATCCGTCATTTTCTTTAACGCCGCGTCGAGTATCGGCTTACTCTTCCAATCAAATTTAGCGGGGAGCAACCGAGATTTCGGTGCGTTATAACCCATCGTGTAAAGCAGCGTATGTGCCATGTCGGCTTGGAAACCGATTGTTTGCGGGCGATCAGTTTCTTCAAGCGTGTTGATCATGTCTTTCCATGAATGCATGCCGCCCCAGCAGATTTCACCCTCTGCGGCCAAGCGCTCACCATAATCCACTGCAACACTGCACGCTTCGCGCCACGTCTTGGCGATTTTCTTGGTGTTGCCAGCAGGGTCTTTGGCCCAATCGGAAGGGCTTGCTGCGGAGTCAATGCGGATCAACCCGTAGGGACGGACG
>JAYWEV010000246.1:0-3325 GCA_043779145.1 Aestuariivirga sp.
CTCCGGAATCAATCAAGCCCATTGAATCAGTCAATCATCCCAACTTCAACAAAGATGTGTGCATCAGACAGCGGCAATCCTAGGGCGGTTCAGATCAAAGGGTAACTATCGACGAAGCTGTGCCGTTTGGCCTAGCTGCGACATTGACCATGCCGGGTATCACACAAATATACGAACAAGTATCGCAAAGACTTGGCATCGCACAACCAATTCAAGCAACACCTTAAGCTTTGCATAGAGCATAGTTGATTGTTTTTTTCATGATTGCTTAAGATATGGCCAAGCCCTGACCGGGCTTCACATTCCATTCCCAATTAATGCCCTGACTGCTAGTCGTTCCTGACAATGGGTTCCCCCTGAACTGTTCGAGCTCTGGTCTCCACGGCACAAGTGTGAACTCTTTCGATTTCTGGATAACTGCGCATTTACCACTCGCCAAGTTGACTGAACGGTTGAATGTTCCCTCAACTCTCTCACCTTCAACAAGCTGCGCGTGAGTCAACCCAAGTTCGTTTGCTAGGAATTGACTTGCTTGCCGAAGATCGCGCTGCCGGAGTTGGTCCAACACGCGCGGCTGAGGTTGGAACGTGTTAGCTGCATCTTTGGAAGCCGTTACCCTTTATGCATGTACATAGACATTTCCTGCATCCACGGTCACGGGGAACACCCGTGCTGTGAGCTTTGAATCAACCAATGACTTCCCCGTCACAATGTCGAACTCCCAACCATGCCAGGCACAACGGACAATTTCGTTGTCCCGGTGATGGATGATTTCCCCAGTATCATCAAAAGTTGTTGTGCCGCATTGCGGGCCTTCGCAAAGCGGTGCCCCGCGATGCGGACAAACGTTGAGCATTGCGTGAATACTATTGCCGATTCTGAAGAGCCCCACGGCCAGGCCGCGTATCTTCACAATCCGCGGTGCGCCGACGGCAATTTCATCAGCACGGCAAACGAGAGTTTTCTGCGCCATGTTGGCCTCAAGCCGCCCTGGTTTTGGCCGGAGCAGGAATACGCTTGTAAACTTCAAGGGCGTTCTGGCCGAGAATTTTGGGCTTCCACTCAGTCGGCAGATGCAATGACTTCAAATCGTCGTAGTCCCAATGCGGATAATCTGACGCAAACAACAATGTGTTCTCGCCATCCATGGCTTCGAGAATTGACCAGAGATGCTGGAGATTGGCGGGTCTCTCAAGCGGCTGCGTCGAGAAGCGAATATTGCGGCGGAAGTATTCGGAGGGAAGCATTTTCAGCCAAGGCGTTTCCTTTCGCAGCGCCTTGTAGTCCTGATCCAGGCGCCAAAGCACCGATGGAACCCAGGCAACGCCGCATTCGATGACAACAAAGAACAAATTTGGCCATTTCTCAAAAACGCCGTGGGCGATCATGCTGGCGACGTGGCTCATCGCCGCCATATGCAGGATGGCATGGGTCTCCCAGAAGAACGTTGTAGGTGCTGGTGCGATGGCATTCCAGTTGAGGCCACCATGCCCGCCGAGATGAATGGCGAAAGGCAGTCCGACTTCGGCGCATGCCTCATAGATCGGGTGGTAGAAAGGATCACCATAGGGACGCTGCGACCCTTGCGACGCTAGGACTTGCGCCATGCGGGGATGGTGACCAAGGCGGCGGATTTCTTTTGCCGCAAGATTTGGATCCTGCGGGGCGATGACCAGGGAGCCCATAAACCGTCTATCCTTGGGAAGCCAATAATCGATCTGATAATCGTTGTAGGCGCTGACCAAGGCACTGGCGTAATATGGGTTGGCCAGCGTCGAGGCTTCCATCGGCTCATCGCCGGTCAGTATGGCGACATCGATCTTGTTCGGATCGAGATGCTTTTCCTTCATGATGGTGTAGTTGTCATCCTCGCTGACGGGCCGAACGTCCTTTCGGGAAAAACCATGGGGGTGGAACCATGGCCGGTGACCATGCGGAAACGCGCCCTCCGGTCCAGTGCGCTCGCCATGGAGGAACATGTCTTTCCATACGCCCGTGAGATAAGGCTCGAGGACCTTCGCGCTGAGCCAGTAGTTGTGGCAGTCGCAATCAACGATGAACATAAGGCTTCTCCAGCTTTCCAGCTCTTGATTATATGCCTCCGACTTCAATTAATAAATATGATTGTATATATAGAATTGATCGATATTATCGATTGAATGCATCTCGATGGCATTGAAACATTTTTGGACCTTATTGAAAGCCGGAGTTTTCATCTGACAGCCGAAAGGCTCGGCATTACTCAATCGACGGTAAGCAGCCGCGTCAAGACGCTGGAAGCCACCGTAGGCTCAAGACTGTTTGTGCGGGGCAGAGCTGGCGCCAGCCCGACTGCGGCGGGACGGCGCTTTGAGGAACACGCACGTTCGATCAAAGCCTCCTGGGGACTGGCACGTCAAGAACTAGGTTCGTTAGACCGGCACGAAGGCTCACTCCGCATCGCATCGACAGTCAGTCTCGCAGGCAATCTATTGCCCGACTGGATGGACCGTATTTTGCGCGACATGCCGCGCGTGGCACTGCATGTGGAAGCAGACTACTCGCCGCAAATGATAAACGACATTTTGTTCGGAAATGTTGATATTGGCGTCATGTATGCGCCGCGATTTTTGTCGGAGATTCAGTTTGAACTCCTAATGAAGCAGCGTTTTGTTCTTGTATCCAACGAGGTAAGGAAGCTGAGAGACGTGGATTTGTCGACCTATGTCCGCGCGGGATACACGCCCTCTTTGGAAAAGTCGCACTCGGAACTGCTGCCTGAGCTTTCCCGCCCACGACTTTCCGTGGGTCTAGACCTTCTTGCAATCAGTCACCTCAAGCGAAATGGAGGATCGGCCTATGTGCCCGAACACGCGGTTGCCGGCCTAAAGGCAGAGGGCACTGCTGATATTGTTTCCGATGCGCCAGTCATAGAGCAACCCGTATACTTCGCCATCCACATAAAAAGGCGGTCAAGCATCATTGTGCGGAAAGCCGTTAAGATTTTGAAGGAGCTTGTAGCTACCGGAAGCTATGGAAACAGCTGAATGATCCAAATTCTGCGTCAATCTGAGTTCAGCATACTATGATTTAGATTATCCGTTTTCCTTAGTGTCTGTCCAAGAATGAATAAGATTGAGTAAAGGCGCAAATCAGATTCTTCATATTTTGTAACAAAGATGGAGAAATCAGATGGTTTGAGCTGCTGCCGGGGAACTAAACTAAATATGCCGCCGCACTTCGCGGCGTCCCCACAAGATCGTTGACGAACCCGCGCCAGGGATGGAAGCCCGAAAGGGCCGAGACCATCGAACTTAGACAGATTAAAGTGAGAAGTGATGGGCTC
>JAYWEV010000247.1:0-8739 GCA_043779145.1 Aestuariivirga sp.
GTCGAGCAGATCATGTTCGCGGTTATCCTGATTGTGGATCACGGCTTCAATGCCTGCAAGGCGGCGCTTGAATGTGGCTTCGTCGTTTATGCCTTGGGCATTGGCACCATAGGCATAAGCACCCCAGATAACATATGCGGCGGCGAGATCAGCTTTGGTGTCCCAGATTTTTTCGTCGATCAGCGCTTGCAAGCCTGCGCCGTAAGCGCCGGGCTTTGCACCGAAAATACGGTGTGTGTCGCGATAGGCGACCATTGGATTGTCTTCGAGGGGTTCATCAAGGGCGGCGACGGCGCGGAATGCCTTGTCGAGTAGTTCGATTTGCACTGGGAAGGCATCGCGGAAGAAGCCGGAGATTCGCAGGGTTACGTCAACGCGCGGGCGGGCGAGTTTGGCCAGTGGGATGATTTCATAGCCCGTGACGCGCCAACTGGCGGAATCCCATACTGGTTTTGCACCAATTAACGCCATTGCTTGGGCGATGTCGTCTCCGCCAGTGCGCATGTTGGCCGTTCCCCAAGCAGAAAGTCCAGCGTTTTTAAGGTGTTGACCTGTGTCTTGGAAGTGGCGCTTGAGAAGTTCTTCGGCCGATTTTTGGCCGAGTGTCCATGCGGTGGGGGTGGGAACGGTGCGATTGTCGAGGGAAAAGAAGTTTCGGCCTGTGGGCAGAACGTCAAGGCGGCCACGAGTGGGTGCGCCGGAAGGGCCGGGGGCGACGCGTTTTCCGGATAGGCCTTTGAGGAGGGAGGCTAATTCGTTGGGACCGGAGGCGGCGAGGGCGGGGCGGATTATGGACGCGATATTTGAGAGCACAGCTTGTGTCGTAGGGCCCTCATCCGGCCTTCGGCCACCTTCTCCAGAGGAGAAGGGTGAGATGTTTGGCTTGGTGCTTGACTTCACGCTTCTCCTTTGGAGAAGCTGTCGCGAAGCGACTGATGAGGTTCCTTCGAGCAGGCGCGCTGCAAACAACTCCAATCGCTCCACTGTGTCACCATTCGTCCGCCAAGGTTCACTTGTAAGTTCTAATAGCTCCGCCGGCCGTTCGCCTTTCCAAGGAACTTCAAATTTAGACGTCAATGGATCAAAACTCCCAAAACCGAAATCTTGGGCGAGGGCGCGGATCAGGCTGGCATCTCCACCTTCGCCAAGCCCGCGCGGCACGCGGGTGAGGGCGACGAGGAGATCGGTTTCTTGTTGGCCTGTTGGTGATTGCCCCAAAATGTGCAGACCATCGCGGATTTGGGCTTCTTTTAAATCGCAGAGGAAAGAGTCGAGCTTTTGTAGATCGCTATCGTCGGTGCCGCTGAGGCCTGCGTCTTTGTCGAGCTTGGATGAGGATGTGAGATCAAAAATTTGTTGGCGCAATGTAGATATGCGGCGTTGGTCTAGGCCTGAGGCTAAATAATATTCATCGACGAGTGCTTCTAAATCTTTCATGGGACCGTAAGATTCTGCGCGTGTTAGCGGGGGCGTTAAATGATCGATGATCACAGCTGATGTGCGGCGCTTGGCTTGGGTTCCTTCGCCGGGGTCGTTGACGATGAAAGGGTAAAGCTGCGGAATTGGGCCGAGCGTGATTTCGGGATAGCAATCTTGCGACAGAGCCACGGCTTTACCCGGCAACCATTCGAGATTGCCGTGCTTGCCATTGTGAATGATGGCTTGAGCTTTGAGGTGGTGGCGCAACCAAAAATAAGTGGCGAGGTAGACGTGCGGTGGCACCAATGCGGGATCATGATAAGTGGATTTGGGGTCTATGCCATAGCCGCGTGCGGGTTGGATGGCCACGGCGATGTTACCATACAGATTAATGGCAAGGTGAAATGCGCCGTGGGAGAAATGCGGATCAGATTCGGGTTCGCCCCATTGAGAAGTGATCTGTGTACGGATGATTTCAGGGAGGGTGGTGAAATGTCTTTTATATTCGTCAAGTGTTAGTTTTGGATGGTTTGGCTGTGGGGTTCGACGCGCAGCTATAAGTGTTTCAATGAGGTCGTTGCCATCATTTGGAATTTGATCGACAGCATAGTTGGCACCTCTCAACGCGTTCAAAATCTCAATCGTACTCGTTGGGGTGTCATAGCCCACACCATTGGCCACGCGGCCATCTTTATCGGGGTAGTTGGCGAGGATGATGGCGATGGGTTTTTGCGCGTTTGGGGTTTCACGCAAACGCAACCAATTGGCCGCAAGTGTTGCGACATAGTGGGTGCGGTCTTGAACATGTTTATAGGTGACGATGCGGCACTCGGTTTTTTCATGCCACATCGCATCGGCTTTAAATGAAATGGCGCGGGTGTAAATCCGGCCATCGAGTTCTGGCAGGACGACGGACATGGCAAGATCGGTGGCTTTGAGGCCGCGTGAAGATTCCTGCCAATCGCTTTCCGAGTTTCCTGCGAGGGTTACTTGCAGCACGGGGCAATCGAAACTGGCTAGCGGATCATTGGCTTCATCGCCCACAGCGAAGGCTGTGGCGTTGATAATAATTTGTGGCGATTTTAGATTTTCGCGGATGAAGCTGGCGCTGGACTTATCTTTTAAACTGGCAACAAAAATTGCTGAGGCACTGATGTTCTGGTTTTTGAAGGCCGTCAACAATGCATCGATGGGTGCGGTCTGCCCACCTTCGATAACGGAGCGATAGAAGATGATTGAAATTTTTTCAGTTCCGTCGCCTTGATAGAATTCGGAAACTGGCAATGGTTCGGCAGGGGCTGGGGCTGGTGTTTCGTGCAGCAGGTGGTTTGCGAAGTGTAAAATGTTTTGCGCGTTGTCGTGTCCGCCGCAGACAAAATATTGGCGCAGGCGTTCGCAATCGGCAGGGCTTATTGTTGACCGGGCAGACAGCGATGGATCAGCGTCTTTGCCTCCGGGAATGATGGCGAGTTTGATTTTTTTCTCGCGGGCCAGTGCTTCGATGACGTCAACGCCGTAAGGCCAATAAGATGCGCCACCGAGAAGGCGGATGATAATGAGTTTGGATTTTGTGCAGGTTTTTTCAGTGTAGAGATCAACTGCGAAATTGTGTTGCAGTTGCATCAGATTGGCGAGGCGCAAACTGGGTGCGTGACCTCCCAATGCATCGTGCGCGGTGGCGAGGCTTGCGAGTTCGCTATCAGCAGCGGTCAGGATAATTACATCGGCGGGGGATTGTTTGAGGTCTATGGCTTCTGCCGCGCCATCGATCACGCCGGATGTGGTGGCGAGGAGGTGCATCAACCAAGCAGGGCTTTGGAAATCGTCGTCTGATCCATCATCTTCTCGCCGATCACCACCAGCTGTGTGCGCTTAGTTTCATCCGCGTTCCACGGGCGGTCGAAATAAGAGTTCAGGCGCGGGCCAACAGCTTGGATGAGGAGACGGGCATTAGAACCAGCGATGGATGCAAAGCCTTTAACGCGCAGGATGTCGTGGGATTCGATGGTGCTCGCGATGCGTTTTAAGAGAGCGGCTTTGTTTTGCTCACCGTTCAATTCGATGATGAACGTGACGAAATCATCATGATCATGTTGGGTTTCGCCTTCTTGCTCGTGGGTTGAAAGACGGTTGTGAATGTCATCTTCGGCGCTGGCTTTTTGGCCAAGCAAGATGCTGGCGTCGATGGCGCCTTGAGTGGTTTGGACGAGGCTGGTGCCTTTGCGCAACTGTGGTTTCAACGCGTCACTCACAGCATTCATTTCATCAGCGGAAAGCAAATCTGCCTTGTTGAGCAAGACCATATCGGCGCTGTTCAGTTGATCATTGAATAATTCTTGAATTGGATTTTCGTGGTCGACATTTGGGTCGGCGGCTCTCTGCGCGGCTATTGCTTTTTCGTCGTCAGCAAAGCGGCCTTCGCTCAAGGCTTTGGCATCGACCATGGTGATCACGCCATCAACAGTGACGCGCGATTTGATGTCAGGCCAGTTGAAGGCGCGCACAAGGGGTTGGGGCAGAGCGAGCCCTGAGGTTTCGATGATGATGTGATCGAGTTTATTGGTGCGGTTCAAAATTTTATTCATGGTCGGTACGAAGTCATCGGCCACGGTGCAGCAGATGCAGCCATTAGCGAGTTCGATGATGTCATCTTCTTTGCATGCTTCTTGGCCGCAGCCCTTTAGAATTTCACCATCAACGCCCACATCGCCGAACTCGTTAATGATCAAAGCAATCTTGCGACCGCCTGCATTCATCAGCAAATTGCGGATCATGGTGGTTTTACCACTACCCAAGAAGCCGGTGATGATGGTGGCGGGTATTTTTTGGGTCATTGATTTTTTCTTTCGATATATGCGAGGGCGTGAGCCGTGAATAATCCGATCAAGGCCCAGAAGACGGCGTTGGCGGCGATGCTGGCTGATACGAATTCGGCTGCAAGCAATGGAGGCAGATCAGTTGGGTGCGGCACGGGCTGGGGCAGACTGAAGAGTTGCGGCAAGGCAATTGCGAAAACTGCTAACGGCTTGGCCCAAGACTCAGGTCGGCCCGCGATCAGATAGAGCGCAAAACCAGTTGAGGCAGCGGTAGCCGCCCACCAGATTTGGCGTATGTGTAAATCAGCAACTGGCATTGATGGGAGTTCGGGTGGCAAGCCTGCAGCGGGTGCCAGGCAGATGGCAAGGAAGCCGCAAAGCCCCCAGATGAGGCCATTTTGTTTTGTGATGGGCAACCCTGAGACCAAAGAGATGCCAGCAAGCAAAAGCGCAAAGCCTGCTCCCGTTAGCATTGTTGTGGCGGTTGTTGCTGCGATGCGTTGGAAACCTTCAGCTGGCATCCAGCCTTCACCACACATATCCATGCCTGGCATGGTTTGCACGCAGGGCGTTTCAGGTTTTTCGAAACTTTCGGCAGTCGCAATAAGGGGCCTCAATTTATAGTGGTAAATGCCGCTCATGATGATGCCGGCGCATAGGCCAGCGATGATGACGGCAAGGATGAGACGTGGGGTCATGGTTTTCCTCAGCCCAGTGTGCAACCAAAAAAGTTAGAGTCCCGCCTTCGCGGGGCATGACGGCTTAAAGGGATAACTTCAGACTAATGGCAAGGAAAGCCGATCGAATGGCGTGTGTCATGGGCAGCGTTATGAGCAAAGCTGATGGACGAGAAGCCGATGGCGAAAACAATGCCTGTGCCCAAAAACAAGCACATAATACCTGCTTGAATGCGTTGCGAAACTGAAACTTGGCCGTTTAATACTGATGTGGTCATGTCACCCTCCGTGAGACCGATTAATTTGCGAGGCGATTACGCCCATTTGTTCGGCAGGTCTCCTGACTTGCGGGTCGCTGGTTTGAAAATCGCCTTCCCGGTTGCCCAGTGGCATATTCATCTCAAACCTCGCCGCTCACAGTTGCGGGGGCAGTCACGGTTTTGGCCCCTTTTGGGTCGTCCTCACCGTATTCCCTGTTAGGCCTTTGGCTTTTGCTTCGAGGCACCGAACGCCATTGAAATGACAGGTTCATAGGGGCGTTGTCAACTTGCATTTGTTAGCAGCTTGATGTGTTAACTCCGCCTAAACCATAAAATAGTCTATAGGTGTCGCACCTAACGGAACACCGGGGACTAAAATACATGTCGATGCAGCAACATATTAAGCCAAGAGGCGAACTCTTGGCGGTGATAAAGTCGAGCAGTGGTGCCTTCATGTCAGCATTGTTTTTCAGCTGGATTGTGAACCTGCTGATGCTGACTGGCTCATTGTTCATGTTGCAAGTCTATGACCGGGTTATTCCGTCCAGCAGTGTGCCCACCTTGATTGCGCTATCTTTGATTGTTCTCATTCTTTATATTTTTTATGGCGTCTTAGATTTTGTGCGCACGCGGATTTTAGTGCGCATTGGACGGCGTATTGAAGAAACACTGCGCGCGCGCGTTTTTGATGCAATGGCGCATCTGGCTCTTAAGCGTAATAATAATGCAGGCGGCCAGCCCGTCCAAGACTTATCCACCATCCGGCAATTTTTAGGTGGTCAAGGCCCGTTGGCATTTATGGATATGCCATTCGTTCCAATCTTTTTATTAGTCTGCTTTTTACTGCATTGGGTGCTGGGGGTTGTGGCTTTGGTTTCGGCTGCAATTATCTTTGTGCTTGCTGTTTTGACAGAGCGGGCCAGCCGCCAACCTATGGCGCAAGCCAATACGGCCAGTGTGAAGGCTAATGCCATCACTGAAGAAGCACGGCGCAATTCTGAAGCGCTGCATTCCTTGGGCATGAAAGGTGCCATTCGTCGAAAATGGACAAAAATTCAGCACGAAGCGTTGGATTTCCAAACCCGCGCAAATGATGCGGGTGCCCGCTATAGTATGTTCAGCAAAGTGTTTCGGATGATCACGCAATCGGCCATGCTTGGCGCTGGCGCGTGGCTGGCGATTAAGCATGAAATTTCTGGTGGTTCTATTATTGCTTCTTCAATCATCATGGGGCGGGCTCTGGCACCGGTTGAGCAAGCGGTTGGAAATTGGCAACAGTTTTTAGGGTTTCGAAAAGCTTTTGAACGTCTGAGCCGGGTTTTGGATGTTGTTGCACCTGAAGAACAACGAATGACATTGCCTGATCCGAAAGGATTTTTGGACGTTGAAAATTTAGTCGTCATGTTGCCTGGTTCCGATAAGCCAATTTTGCAAGGTATCAACTTTAGAGTTGAACCGGGGCAGGGCCTTGGAATTATTGGCCCGAGTGGGGCTGGCAAATCCACACTCGCGCGGGCTTTGGTGGGGCTGATTGCGCCGACGCGGGGTTCAGTGCGATTGGACGGCGCAACGTCAGATCAGCGTGATGATGACGAGCGTGGACGCCTTATTGGTTACCTTCCGCAGGATACGCAGATTTTCGATGGTACTGTTGCTCAAAATATATCGCGATTTGTCGAGAATCCAGATTCCAAGAAAATTGTGGAAGCGGCCCAATTGGCCAATATTCACGACTTTATCATGCGCTTGCCACAAGGTTACGATACTCCGCTGGCAGAAGGTGGCAGCAGACTTTCTGCTGGCCAACGTCAACGCGTGGCTTTAGCGCGGGCTTTGTTTGGTGATCCGGTTTTGTTTGTGATGGACGAACCAAATTCGAATTTGGATTCTGATGGTGAAATTGCTCTGGACCGCGCTATTCGGGCCAGCATTAAGCGTGGCGCTGCGGTTGTCGTTGTGGCGCATAGGCCGAGCGCATTGCATGCGATGGATAATTTGTTGGTTCTGACGAATGGGCAAGTTGCGGCGATGGGAACTCGCGACGAAATTATGCGCAAGGTTACAACGCCAGCGCCTCAAACCCAGCTTGTACCACAACCTAAGGTGCAGCAGATTGCATTGCCGGCTGGTTACCAGATAACGCCAGCCAGTAACCGGAATTAACAAAATGAAACCGATCAACACAAATCGTTCATTGCGCTCAACCCAAATATTTGGCTTTGCCAGCGTTATAGCAATGGTCGGCGTATTTGGCGGATGGACAGCTTTCGCAGAATTAAACGGTGCAGTGATTGCGCCAGCAACGATTGTTGCTGAAAGCTATTCAAAGAAGGTTCAGCACCGCGAGGGTGGCAATATTTTGCGCATTCTTGTGAAAGATGGTGAAGTGGTGCAGGCGGGCCAAGATATGGTGTTGCTTGATCCAACTGAAACCAAAGCTGAACTCAGTATTATCAACAGTCAGCTCTCTGAGTTGTTGGTCAAAAAAGCCCGCTTAGATGCGCAGCGTGATGAAAAAAGTGATTTGGTTATTCCGCTGGCATTGCAAGGCAGGGAAGCTGAACCCGCAATTGCTGAAATCTTGGCTGGGCAGAGGAGATTATTAACGTCGGTTGAGAACACCGTGCTGAGCAAAAAAAGCCAGCTTAATGAGCAGATTGGACAGCTGACCGACCAGATTAAAGGTTATGGATCGCAAATTGATGCCGGACTTCGTCAGCTTGAACTGATCAAGACTGAAACCAACTCGCTGCGCAAACTTCAACTGCAAGGGCTTTTGCCTACCAGCCGGGTGATGGCCATGGATCGTGAAACAGCACGATTGGATGGCGAGCAGGGACAGCTGGCGGCAAATAGGAGTGGTTCTGAAACGAAGATCGGAGAGATCAAACTTCAGATCATTCAAGTGGAAGAAGAAGCGCGCAATCAAGCTTTGAATGATTTACGCGATACTGAAATAAAAATTTCCGAACTCGAAGGCAGACGTGTGGCTTCTGATGCCAAACTTGCGCATCTCTCAATCAAAGCGCCGATCACGGGAACGATTTATCAACTCAATATCCACACTGAGGGCGGCGTAGTGGCACCCGGTGAAACTTTGATGATGATTGTGCCGCAGGGTGATGATTTGGTTTTGCAAGCACAGATAGCCCCCAACGACATTGCCCATGTTCATGTAGGCCAGCCTGCACATATTCGTTTTAATTCTTTCAGTGCGCGTGTGACGCCCGAAATTTCAGCTGAGGTGACGCAGGTTGCAGCGGATACAACGCGCGTGGACGCGCAAACGCCACCCTCTTATGCAATCAGGCTTGTCATATCAGCTAAAGAACTAGAGAAACTGGGCGATAATAAATTGCGGCCTGGCATGTCGGCTGAAGCGTTTATCCAAACCGAAACACGCTCGCCGTTTTCATATTTGGTTAAGCCATTGGTTGATCAATTCTCGCATGCGATGCGTGAAAGCTAGCCCCTGAGTTCACAAACGAAGTGCAACACCATAATCGGTTTATGGTGTCGCCATGGGAAACAAATATAAACAGCTTGGTCTCGAAGATCGTATCCAGA
>JAYWEV010000248.1:0-3296 GCA_043779145.1 Aestuariivirga sp.
TACCGGTGTCGCGCGATTTAGAAGATGCCGAGATCAAGCGCACCGCTGTTTGGCGATTTTCTTAGATTGGATGCGATTCTGGATTGACCGCTGGCGATATGATTTCTTTATGCTCGGTGTTATTAAACCAAAGCGCCACCATCAATATGACGAGTGAGACCCACAGCCAAACATCCGTGCCACCACCAAAGAACAATGCGCCAATGATGACCGCAGCAGGTGTCGATACATAAGTCGCTTGAACGGTATAGACAGCACCTTTTTGCGTGATGAGTGCGAAATAGACCACGCGCTCAACCACCCACATCATGGTGATCAGAAGCAGAGGCCAATGCTCAGTGAGGGTTGGTGTGCCTGCTGCCGCGAAGGGTTGAAACCAAAGTAAGAAGGGCAAGATGAGGAGGCCTGACCACAGGCTTTCAAAAGCCCCCGCCTGAATCGTATCAGCGCCCTTGGGCCACGCACGCGCGGCGAAGGCATTATATGCGCAATAGAGCAGCGGAATCGAAATCGAAGAAACCAACGGCCAAGAAATCGAACCATTGAAAGTGCCTTGACGTGAGAGGATCAAAACTAGCGTTGATAAGAAGCCCAATAATATCGCCACTAATTTTCGAGGCGAAGAATTTTCATGCCGCGCAATAGCCGATACGATGTAGTTGAAGAATGGCGACATCGTGATGATAATTGCGAGTTCCGTCGGCGGCACGAAGCCCGCGAGATAGAGGTTAAGGCCGAATGGAATGTTCATCAAGGCTGCGCAACCAAAACCATAAATGATCAAGCGCTTATCAATGCCCTTCAAGCCTGTTCGGTAAAACGATGCACATAGCATAATGAAACCAACACCCATGCCCGTCCAGAAAATCGTATGCATTTCGGGCATTTTGATTTCGGTCAGGTGCTTATAGAAACTGGGCGAGATTCCCCAGAACAGGCCAAGCAACATGAAATTGAGGAAATGATTGGATGATTTCACTTAGAGCCTTTGATTAAAGTCGTATTGCGAACTATAATGAGGCCAAGCAATAGCAACTGCAAGAAGCAGTCGTCTTGGGAGAGAATTACGTCATGTCAGATAAAATTTATGCGGTGCCCGCAGCTTGGAAAAAGCGCGCGCTGGTCGACGCGGCGGGGTATGAGAAGTCATATGCCGAATCGGTGAAGAACCCCGCCAAATTTTGGGGTAAGCAAGCCAAGCGCTTGGACTGGGTTAAGGAACCAACCAAGATCAAAAACACAACATTTGAATATCCCAATGTTTCGATCAAATGGTATGAAGACGGCGTTCTGAACGTTGCTTATAATTGCGTTGATCGGCATTTGAAGAAGCGTGCCAACCAGACGGCGATTATCTGGGAAGGCGATAACCCCTACGACGACAAGAAGATCACTTACGCTGAGCTTTATGAACATGTGTGCCGCATGGCCAATGTGCTGAAAAGCCATGGCGTGAAGAAGGGCGACCGCGTTACGATTTACATGCCGATGATTCCTGAGGCCGCTTATGCGATGCTGGCTTGCGCGCGTATCGGAGCAGTACATTCGGTGGTGTTTGGGGGCTTCTCGCCTGAATCTTTGGCGGGGCGCATTTTGGATTGCGATTCAAAATTTATCATCACTGCCGATGAAGGCCTGCGCGGCGGAAAAAAGATTCCACTCAAAGCCAACATTGATGCGGCATTAGCAAAGTGCAAAGGCGATGAGCAAGTTCTGATCATCCGCCGCACCGGGGCACCCATTAGCTTCGTGAGTGACCGCGATCTTTGGTATCATGAGGAAGTGTTAAAGGTTTCGGCTGAATGCAAGCCTGAGAAGATGAAGGCGGAAGATCCGCTGTTTATTCTTTATACATCGGGTTCAACAGGCAAACCGAAGGGCGTATTGCACACTACGGGTGGTTATGCCGTTTACGCATCTATGACGCATCAATATGTGTTCGATTATCATGACGGCGATATTTATTGGTGCACGGCGGATGTGGGCTGGGTGACTGGGCACAGCTATATTCTTTATGGCCCGCTGGCCAATGGCGCCACCACTCTGATGTTTGAGGGCGTACCGAACTATCCAAACACCTCGCGCTTTTGGGAGGTGATTGACAAGCATCAAGTGAATATTTTCTACACTGCTCCAACAGCCCTTCGCGCCTTGATGCAGCAGGGTGATGCGCCAGTCACACGCACCTCGCGCAAATCGCTGCGCTTGTTGGGCTCAGTAGGTGAGCCGATCAATCCTGAGGCGTGGGAATGGTATCACCGCGTGGTGGGTGATGGTCGCTGCCCGATTGTCGATACATGGTGGCAGACCGAGACAGGCGGTATTTTAATTTCGCCTCTGCCGGGAGCCACAAAGTTGAAGCCCGGTTCCGCTACGAAGCCGTTCTTCGGTTGCCAGCCTGCTTTGGTTGATGACAAAGGCAATATGCTTGAAGGTGAAGCATCGGGCAATCTGGTGATCTTGGATTCTTGGCCAGGGCAAATGCGCACGCTCTATGGCGATCACCAGCGCTTTGTTGAGAATTACTTCTCGACTTATAAGGGAATGTATTTCACAGGCGATGGCTGCAGGCGCGATAAGGATGGCTATTACTGGATCACAGGCCGCGTAGACGACGTGCTCAATGTCTCTGGCCACCGCCTCGGAACTGCGGAAGTTGAATCTGCGTTAGTATCTCATGCGAAAGTGTCCGAGGCCGCCGTGGTGGGTTACCCGCATGACATCAAAGGGCAGGGAATTTACTGTTACGTCACTTTGATGGCAGGCGAGATGGGAAGCAACGACTTGAAGAAGATTCTGGTCGATCATGTGCGCAAGGAAATTGGCCCGCTGGCCACGCCTGATAAAATTCAGTTTGCACCCGGCCTGCCCAAAACCCGCTCGGGCAAAATCATGCGGCGGATTTTGCGCAAGATTGCTGAAGATGATTTTGGCGCGTTGGGGGATACATCAACTTTGGCTGATCCTGTTGTGGTCGATGATCTGGTGGCCAACAGGCAGAATAGGAAGGGCTAGAAAAAGCTCACCGCATTTGCCACGCCATCGTCAGTTCTGTTTTTTTTGCCAAGACGCTGTGCGGCCTGTTGAATTTTGATATCGCCCAATGATTGTTGAAGTGAAGCAATGATCAGATCAACTGTGAGCTTGCGGCGAGGGATTGCCGGAACAAGTCCGGCAATGACAGGGGCTGGGTGATGACAAACCAAATTGTCATCACCGGACTTGTTCCGGTGATCCATTCATCCGCGTTACGCGTGTCGATTAGAGCGTAGCGGTTCAAGTTCGCTTGGGCTGCG
>JAYWEV010000249.1:0-8632 GCA_043779145.1 Aestuariivirga sp.
ACCGGCCCCAAAGCCAAAGCAGACATCATCGACCGCTTCGCCGCAATTCCACTTATTGCACCTGATCGAGCGGATCACATCGCAGCAGCAGAACTGCGCAACACATGTCGAAGGGCGGGCGTACAAGTGGGAACGGTAGATGCGATCCTAGCGCAACTCTGCATCAGGCATAAGTTGAGTTTGCTATCGACGGACAATGACTTCAGAAATATGGCGAGATATATAGAATTGAAAGTGTGGTCGGCGAGGTGAATTCAATTTTCAGCCCCGCTCTTTCTTCCCAGGTCTTTGCAATTGTTTATGCAGTATAAGGTGATTTAGGCGCTAAGATCAATTTGAAAGAATGGGTCGTCGGCATTTTTGAGGTCACAGGCGTTGCTGTCCGGATAAAGAAACGTGCCAACAGTGCCCCAAGAAAAAACCGTGACTTCAACAGCGACATTCCGGTCTCTCAAGTATTTCTCGGCTGCTTCAACGTCGGTGACATTAAAACGCAGTGTTGTTGGATTTTCACTGCTTGGCTTGCGCTTGTCGCTCGCTGTTCCGCCCGTTTCAATCATGAGATAACCCGTGCCAAAGCGTAAGCAAACGAGTCCGGGCTTCTCGTACCATATTGGTAGTTCAAACACGTCGCGGTAGAAATTTACGCATTCTGCAAATCGTTCCGTTTCCAAGATGCTGCCATGTGTGACGATCATATTTGAAAACAGATTTTTCACGTTAAGATCAATTCCCGATAATCGCCGCTTGCAGAACACTCGAACGTTGTTTGATATCTAAATTTATACGCCGCTTGCCCCTAGAGGGCTTAGTATCGTAAGTCCCAAAAGTGTGAAAAGTACCAAGGGCAAAAGAGATATAACAACTCGTAATATCACAACAACAGCGTAAGCATATGGTCTTTCTGCATATTCTATGGCCTCACCAAAGAACTTGATGGTTGCCATTTGTCGTGTTTTTTTACTACATTCCTAATAGCAGATATTGTCAGTACCAAGAAAACAATCTCTATCAATAAAATAGTAACAAGAATGCCGAAAATTATTATTTCCCCTTTATCCATAGCGTTTAATTTCAATTCCCCAGCAACGCCGCCTCTAAAATATCCAACCCTTCTTTCATGATCATCTCTGATGCTGTGAGCGGTGTGAGCAGGCGCACCACGTCGCCATAAACGCCGCATGTTAAAATCAACAATCCACGTTCCAAACATTTTGCGGAAAGCGCTTTGGCGCCACCGGCGTCTGGCTTGTTGCCGCCGTGCTCGGTGACCATTTCGAAGGCGCACATGGCACCAAGGCCGCGGATGTCGCCGATCGGCATGCCCTTCTTTTTGGCTTTGATCGCATGCATGCGCTTCATAATCATTTCGCCTTGGGCGACTGATTTTTCGAGCAGGTTTTCGGTTTCGAAGGCTTCGAACACGCCCAATGCTGCGGCGCAGGCCACGGCGTTACCTGCGAAAGTGCCGCCGATGCCGCCTGGGTCTGGCGAATCCATGATTTTGGCGCGGCCCGTGACCGCAGCAAGCGGGAAGCCACCTGCGAGAGATTTTGCAGTGGTCAATAAATCAGGCTCCACGCCGTAATGTTCCATGGCGAAGAATTTTCCGGTGCGGCCGAAACCGGATTGAATTTCGTCGGCAATCAGCAAAATGCCATGCTCGTCGCAAAGCTGGCGGAGGCGCACCATTAATTCTTTTGGCGCAATGTAAAAACCACCTTCGCCTTGCACAGGCTCAATGATGATGGCGGCCACCCGTTGTGGTTCCACGTCGGCTTTGAACAGCAGCTCAATGGCGTGGATTGAATCTTCAACGCTGATGCCTTTGTGCTCCACTGGGAATGGCACATGCCAAATGCCAGCGGGCATTGGGCCAAACTTGGCTTTATAAGGCAGGACTTTTCCCGTTAATGCCATGCCCAGCAACGTGCGGCCATGAAAGCCGCCATGGAAGGCGATGATGTCAGAACGGCCTGTGTAGCAGCGCGCAAACTTGACTGCGTTTTCGACGGCTTCAGCACCTGTGGTGACCAAAGCTGATTTTTTCTCGCCGGAGATTGGCGCTTTCTCATTCAGCTTTTCGCATACTTCAATGAACGGCGCGTAAGGCATAACCATGGCGCAGGTGTGGGTGAAAGCTTCAAGCTGCTCGTAAACTCGCTTCATGACCAGCGGATGTCTGTGGCCGGTGTTGACCACGGCGATGCCGCCGCCAAAATCAACATAGCGATGTCCTTCAATATCCCAGATTTCGGAATTCTCGGCTTTTGCTGCCATCACGGCAGCACCCATGCCAATGCCGCGCGACACAGCTTTGGCGCGGCGTTCAACCCAGGCTTTGTTGGAACCAGCGGGTTGATGTTTGATGGGTGCGTTCATAAGACTTCTCCGAATTTTGATGATAGACCATCATAGCCCGGTTGACCTTTGTCTCGCAAACGGATTCAGTGGGGCCAGAAAATGGAGTTAGATTTTGAGTGATCTCATTCATATGACGGCGGTTGATGTCGTTTCAAAACTTAAAAGCGGCGCGGTTTCACCTTTGGAATTGTTGGATGTGCTTGAGGCGCGCATTGCCAATGTTAATCCTGCTATCAACGCGTTGCCCACCCTGTGTTTTGATCGGGCAAGAACGCTTGCGCGGCAATTAATGCGTAAACCTGTCGCTGAGCGCGGCTTACTGGCTGGGCTTCCGGTTCCAATTAAGGATCTGACTGATGTTGCGGGAGTTCGCTCCACACAAGGCTCGCCGATCTTCGCCAACAAAATTGCAACTGAGTCTGATTTATTGGTGAAGCATTTGGAAAGCGAGGGCGGCATTATTTATGCGATGTCCAATACGCCGGAATTTGGCGCAGGCGCACATACATTCAATGAAGTATTTGGGGTCACGCGCAATCCTTGGAACTTGGCATTATCTGCAGCAGGTTCGTCGGGCGGAGCCGCAGCCGCTTTAGCCAGTGGCATGGCGTGGCTGGCGCATGGGTCTGATATGGGGGGCTCGCTTCGCAATCCGGCAAGTTTCTGCGGTGTTGTTGGAATGCGGCCTTCGCCGGGGCGCGTTGCATCATCCGTGTATGGAAAGATTGATGGCACGCTGGGGCTTGAAGGGCCAATGGCGCGGAATGTTTCCGATCTCGCTTTGATGTTTGATGCAATGGTGGGGGTGGAGGAGGGTGATCCGCTATCATTGCCCCGCGAAGACAATTACTCATACGCAATTTCAAAAGGCTGGAGACCGAAGAAGGTTGCTATCAGTCGTGATTTAGGGATCACACCTGTAGATTCTGAGGTGGCCGAGATTGTGATGACCGCCGCAGAAAAACTGCAAGGTGCCGGGGTGATTGTCGAAGAAGGCCATCCTGATCTTTCTGAGATGATGGCGAGTTTTCAAACTTTGCGTGCGCTTGGTTTTGCCGTGGGTATGCGGCAGTTGCTGATTGATCATCGTGATCTGCTCAAGCCCGAAGTGATATGGAATATTGAAAAGGGATTGGCTTTATCAGTTGCAGATATAGCAAAAGCCGAGGCGCAGCGGGGGATGCTGTTCCACCGGATGGGGCAGTTTTTCAACGAATATGATCTGCTATTGTGTCCTGCCACCATCGTTCAGCCATTTCCCGTGGAGCAGCGCTACCCGACGCAATGTAATGGGGTTGAGTTTGAAACCTATGTTGATTGGTTGTTGATTGTCGCCGTGGCCACCATGTGCGCTTGCCCCGCGATTTCGATACCGTGCGGATTTACCAAAGCGCAAATGCCAGTGGGACTTCAAATTATAGCGCCTAATCGTGGCGAGGCGAAATTATTAGCGGGGGCGAAGTTTGTGGAAGAGGTTTTGGATTTGGGCAAATTGACGCCGATTGAACCAAGGTAAGCCAGCACATTGGTTATCCAGAATTCACCAAAGCTGGTTGCAACCAAGTGCAGGCTGCTTTAATTAAGGCAAATCAGGACAGGGAAACAAAAACATGAACGGTACTTTAGTTACTAAAATTTGGCCGCAAACTCAGACATCGAAACTTGGTCGCAATGTTGCACTCGCCATCATTGGCAGCCTGATTGTTGCAGGTGCAGCTCAGATCAATGTGCCTTTGCCTATCGTTCCTCTGACCCTGCAATCTTTGGCCGTTCTTGCCGTGGGTGCTGCTTATGGTGCCAGACTAGGTGGGGCGACATTGGCGCTTTATGCGGCTGAAGGTGCTGCAGGTCTTCCCGTGTTTGCGCAGATGAAAGCTGGTGCTGGTGTTATCGCGGGCCCAACAGGCGGATATATTATTGGATTTATTATTGCCGCCGCGCTCGTGGGGTATCTGGCTGAAAAGAATTGGGATCGCAGCTTTGTTAGAATGTTTGCGGCAGCCATTTTGGGTGCCATCGTACTTTATATTCCGGGCCTGATCTGGCTGCATAATTTTGCCAATGGCTGGGCGCAGACTTTTGAATGGGGCCTTACACCATTTGTGCTCGGTGATTTGGTGAAAGCAGCATTGGTGGCTGTTGGATTTCAAGGCGCTTGGAATTTGTTGAAGGACTAACTGTCGAGTTTAGTTCTTTTCAAATAACCGCCGCGCAAACAAAATTCGGATTCTCATTCAGTTTCAAATTTTAGACGTATTGCAATTTCGCGTGGATCCAAAAGGGAAGCCTTCGGGCGTTCAATGGTTTTCCTTTTTAAATACGCCCTCAAAATGAGTCTCCAGAGCCAGTATCCATATTGTCCGAGGGGGACGATCGTCGTATAAACTGGCAGATACGTTCTCCATTTTTTCATCATATAAAGATAAGCCTTAACGTAACCGCCATAGAGAGAGTAAACGGGCCTACTGTTATGAATAACTGGTATATCGGTGACATAGGACTTCAAACCCCTAGCATATGCTTCCAATATTATGTCTGTTCCATAAAGATGCCAGTCTGGAAGCATGGCGTCGAATTTGCAGTTCGTAGATCGGCGGAACAGAAATGCAAGTTCGTCGACACTTCGCACCTCATTAATTTTGTCGGAATTTGAGTTCAATTCTCGCTTTAACCCTGAACACCAAACATGCCCCACTTCCTCGCCATTTGGCTTTATGCCAAATACTCCCAAGACCGCCCAATGAGGATCTGATTGCTCAAGCTCAGATATTTTCTGATCAACCTTAGCAAGCCACCCTTTTGGCAAATAAACATCTTGATGTACGAAAATGACGATGTCTTCTTGGGTGGAAGCTAGTCCATGATTGTAGGCTATGGAGGCGGATATAAACTCGCGACATTCCACCAAATGCAATTGCCCTGATTTGATGTCGGGCGAAGCGAGTAGATTGCGCTGCAAGACCTGGTCGTCGTTGACCGCAGCAACTGCAACATAACTGCGGGTTAAGAGCTTATCCAATTTTCACCTTCGTTGAAGTATTCTCATTTTTTTGTGCAATGAGTTTAATTTGAACAACAAAAAGATGTTTCAAGAATTTAAACGTCAATGCATTGGCAATTTTTGACTTCCACGTTATTGGAGCTACCTGTCCAAGCGATATTATTTGAAAGCCTGCTACCTCAAACATTTGCTTGAAACTTTCTGGTGTGAACCAGCGCAAATGTGTGCGATCCATAACACCTGAATTTGCCAAATTCCATTTGCCATGCAACAGCATAGATATTACCCGATAATGGCTAATATTCGGTGAGCTGGCCATGATCAATCCACCTTTGCGTATTAATGGCGAAATTCTTGACACGACTTTCCAAGGGTCGACCAAATGCTCAAGAACTTCACTCAATATGGCTGCATCAAAGTGCGCATCTGGAAACGGTAAATCTAGAGTTTCAACATTGCCCTTTATAACTCTGGACAACAGTTTTTCAGCCTCGGCTGCTGCCTTATCAGAAATTTCGATGCCGACATATTCTCCACATCGTTTTTCTGACAATGCAAGTGCGCCGGTGATGCCAAATCCGCAGCCAATTTCTAAAACTTTGGCATTCGGGTTTTGTGGCAAGAGGTTCACAAAATCGACACGTGCCCCATTGAAGTAACTTGTCGGTTTAGTTTCGTAGTTGATGTCCATTGGTTAAATGCCCTGTTGGATGATCGAATTATTAGTTATATCAGTTGCGCAGCTTGGTCAAAAATTTGAGCACCAAATCCAATGTTTTTGGCGAAGAAAATAGGCTTATGGCTAACGCTGATAGAGCTAGAAGCACGCTATAGCCAACCAACAGTTGAACAGAGTTTGCAAGCCAGCCAAAATATTGTGCCGCAAGAAGAAATGCAGCCACTGTCGCAAAAAGAACAAGTAATTTATAATCACGCGTATTCGTTAGTTTGCGGTTCAGGGTCGCTATTGAATAGATTTGAGCGCCGGCCTCAGCAAGCGCCATCAATATTACCATGACCTCGATCGGAACTGATTTTAATGAGAGAAAAAATGAGACGAATATTCCACAAACTGCCATTACGTTGGCAGTTAGCGCGTGTTTGGTGTCTCCTAATGCGATGAAAGCAATCTGCTGTTGGTTACGCAATATTTTGAAACCTGCTAATGTTCCGAGCGCAGCAAACAGGGTTGGCGAGTAGGTGTAACTGCTACCATAGAGCAGGCCAGCAAACGGCGCTCCTAGAATGCCGAAAAATATTAGTGTTACGAATGCGGCACAGATCGTCAAAGCACCGCAAATTTCATATCTTCTCGAAAAATCTTGTGTCGAGTGGATGACACTTGCAAACGCAGGCAGAAAAACACCTCCCATCACTCTTGCGAAAAGCAACGTCACACCGCCAGTAAGTATTGTTGCAATTCCGTACATCGCCAGTTCACGCACCCCCAATTTTGAACCAACGACAATCCTGTCACCTTGGGACGCTAGAAAAATAACCATGCCGTTTAAAATAAGGGGCGTTCCGAAAGAGCTCAGCTGTTTGATATAGGGAGCTATGAAATTCAAACGATACGGCCGCTGCGCAATTGCATGGGTTCCAAAAACAACGACAGCAATTTGCACAATGTTACCATACAACATTGCTGAGAAGTTTGCTGTCTTATGGGCTAAAAATATGGCCACCAATGTTCCTATTAAAGTTGAACCTAAATTGACTAATAAACCCGGTAGAAATTGAAAATTTCGCTCAAAGCGCCTGTAGTCGAGATGAGCAAATCCCTTCAGCAACGGAATAATTGCGAGTGCGCGGTAAGCCCAAATTGCATCTGTTGTTTTGAATAGAATAGCAATCGGGGTTGCCAATAGAAATAAAACAATGGAGGAAAAAACCGCACGGCTTATCATGACCGTATGCAAGGTTGATTGAAGCTCAGCATTTTCACCTTCAGATGACCTGATGAGAAAAAGTTCAATTCCCATTTCGCTCATGGCATCCAGTGCGCCGAGAATTGTTACAAAAGTTACGGCCACACCAAATTGTTCTGGAGGCAGCAGGCGCGCGACGAAAATGTTACGGAGCAGCAGCATGGCTTGAAGGGCTACCTGGCCCAGACCTACCATTGCGGCGCCCTTGAGGAATTTTGTTTTAAAATCCTTGCTATTCACTGGATTGATATTATTCCTTGAATTCAGTTAAATCATAACCCGAAGACCAGGTTTTTCGCGCATTCCAGATAACCCACCACTCGTCAGCAACGCTAGTGTATTTTATATCGCGCGTAAAAAAACCAACAAGTGAAAATCCGAGCAATCGCACCAAAGTTGCACTCTTCAGCAAGAGTATTCCGAATTTAGAAAAGATGACATTCCAATGCTTTCTGATGAATGTTGCCTTGCCCGTCAATAACTTGATGATTTTACCTGAACGTGCTGTTTCAGACGCACCACCATAATGGATTATTGTTGCATTTGGAGTTGCCAATGCTTGCGCGCCCAGTGCCTTTGCACGGTAGCACAAATCAGCTTCTTCAGCATACATGAAAAATCTTTCATCGAGTCCGTTCAGTTGTTCCCACAAGTTTCTCGTAATCAGCAGAAAACAACCCGTAATAATGTCGACACGCCGAACGCTGTCGCGTTTCCAGCCACCATAAGCTTCGGGGTTAAAAAATGTAGTTGACCTGAACATCGCTGAAAGGCCAACGGCTTGGAAAAATAATGAAGATAGCGACATGAAACCCCAACTCGAAGCAGGGTTCAACCGCCCATCCGCGAACACAGTTTTCCCCCCCCAAATCCCTGCGTTTGGGTTATCTTTTGCGAATTTCAACAATCGTCCAATGGCATTGTCGAGCACCACCGTATCAGGATTGAGAAGTAAAATATATTTTCCGTTTGCTCTTCGAGCAGCCAGATTATTGGCCTTGGCAAATCCCAAATTTTCTGAAGACTTAGTTAGACTGACTTCATCAAAAGATTTTTCAATTGCCTCAGCCGAACCATCAGATGAAGCATTATCGACAACGATAACTTCGATATTTGTTGATGCGCTCTGCTCAAAGACAGAACTTAAACATGCTAAAGTCATCTCACGTGTGTTGTAGCTGACGATGATAACAGATACTTCGGGACGTTCTAGGGTTGGAGCGTTCATTGTTTTTTGCATCCTTCAAACAAAAGCGGAATGGATTTAACAATAAGACTTTTGATATTTATAAATTTAGAAGCATGAAAGTCCAAAATAACGCCGAGGAAAAGACTTTGC
>JAYWEV010000250.1:0-3266 GCA_043779145.1 Aestuariivirga sp.
AGTGACTGATGTTGAAGAAAAAGAACAGAAACTCAAAACTTTTGTCGACCAACTATTTCCAGGCCGCTGGGATATTTTGCGAAAGATGCAAGCCAAGGAATTGAAAGCCACGACGATATTGGGTTTGGAACTCGATGAGGTTTCCGCCAAGGTTCGCAACGGCCCGCCAGGTGATGATGAGGAAGATTACGCTTTGCCAATATGGGCTGGGGTTATTCCGATGGTGACCACGATGTTGAAGCCAGTAAATGATCCGCGTTTGATTTCGGGTATGGTTCCACCAGATCATGTGTTGGGGTTTAAGATTGGATGATTAAGTTTGGTCGCGCACTTCAACATGCACGATCAATCCTGCTTCATTGAATGTTGTTACCTGCGTTCCTGCGCGCTCTGATAATTTTCCTGTTTTGCTGCTTGTTGCTTTTAACCTCCAAAATGAGCTGAAGGTGTTTGGCGCGACTGACTTTATATTGTCATCAATGGAAACTTGGTTCGAGAATTCTTCGAAATATTTCTCGAACGCCGCCATTATGTTTGCACGGCCCAATTTTTGGTTGTTCAAACCGCTCGAAACATAAACTGCATCCTCAGCAAACATCCTTTCAACCGCTTTGAGATCAAACGCATTTAAAGTATTGAAATAGCGCTGTAATCGCTGCTCGAGATCACTCACCCAAAGCGCCCATTATCCTCACCCAGCTTTTAATGCCGCGCTGAAAACTGCTGACATTATATTTCTCATTGGGGCTGTGAATGGCATCATCATTCAAACCGAAGCCAACCAAAACGGAGTCCATGCCAAGAATATCTTTGAAGCTGCGCACGATGGGGATAGATCCGCCTGATCCCATGAGCACAGCTTCTTTTTTGAACTCAGCTTTCAGTGCTGCCGATGATTTTTGGATGAATACATTATTTTCAGATATTTCCGACGCAGGACTGCCGCCGCCATGGCCAGAGAATGTGATCACAGCATCTTTGGGCATTTGCTTTTTTGCGAAAGCTTGAAATGCAGCCAAAATCTTTTTTGGATTTTGCTTGCCGACTAAGCGGAAGGTGAGTTTGGCGTGGGCTTTAGACGGGATAACGGTCTTGCCCCCTGCCCCAGTGTAACCGCCCCAAATGCCATTCACTTCAGCGGTAGGCCTCGACCAGATGAGCTCAATCACACTGCGGCCTTTTTCACCTGCCGCAGATTTCAACCCAACTGAACCTAAAAACTTCTTTTCAGAGAATTTGAGTGAGGCCCATTGTTTCTTGACCGCTTTGGGCAGTTCGGCAGCTCCAGTGTAGAACCCAGGGATTGTCACACGGCCATTTTTATCATGCAGTGCTGCAATCAATTTCGACATTGCCCTGATCGGGTTCATCGCGGCCCCGCCATACATTCCGGAATGCAGATCGACGGATGGCGAGGTGATGGTGATTTCTTCATGAACCAGCCCGCGCAACCTCGTCGTGATGGCCGGAGTTTTCGCGTCCCACATATTGGTGTCGCAGACAAAGGCCACATCACAGGAAAGCTCAGCTTTGTTGGCTTTGAGGAAGGGGATCAAAGAAGGTGAACCGGATTCTTCTTCACCCTCGATCAGAAAGGTGGCGTTGATTGGCATAGACCCTGTGGTGGCGATCCAGGCCCGGGCTGCTTCCACAAAAGTCATCAACTGACCTTTATCATCTGCCGTGCCGCGCCCATAAATACGTTCCACTCCGTCTTTGTCTTTTTTGAGTGTCGGTTCGAATGGCTTGGTGTGCCATAGCTCAACAGGGTCAACAGGTTGTACGTCGTAGTGGCCATAAAACAAAACATGCGGCGTTTTCGCAGTGGCGGATTTGGATTTGTAATGCGCCACAATCATCGGGTGGCCACCTGTGGGACGGGCAGCGGCTTCAAAGCCCATCGCCTTTAGCTCTGCCACCAAGACCTCAGCTGCGGCAGAGCAATGCTGCTTATAGGCCGGATCAGTGGAGATGGACGGGATGCGCAGCAATGTAAAAAGCCTATCCATGCTGGCCATAAAACCCTGTTCGGCATTGGCCAAAACTTTATCGACGCTCATTTATGATCTCCATTGGCAATTTCATTGATCACGCGCGCCCAACTGCGCATGCCTTTGTGATAGGATTCAACATCATATTTTTCGTTAGGGCTATGGACTGCATCGTCCTGCCGCGCAAAGCCGATCATTAAACAGTCTAACCCCAAATGTTCGCGAAAGCTTTGCACCACAGGAATGGATCCGCCAGATCCTGTGAGCGCTGCGGCGTTATTCCATTCGGCTTTAAGCGCAACACTTGCCGCTTTCACCCACCGGCTGTTTTCCGAAACGCTGATGCCGCTGCTGTCACCGCCTTGATCGACGAACTTAATTTTGCAATTCGATGGCAATTGTGCCTTCATATATTTTCGGAATGCGGCATGAATTTTTTTCGGATTTTGGCCCTCGACCAAACGGAAAGTGAGCTTTGCGGTGGCGGTCGAAGGCAAAACAGTTTTGGCACCGGCCCCACGATAGCCGCCATAAATACCGTTCACCTCAGCGGTCGGTCTGGCCCAAAGCTGCTCAAGCAATGTGTAGCCCTTTTCACCAGAAGGATGTTTCAGGCCAACTGCGCCCAAAAACTCATTCTTGTTAAACTTCAGCTTCTGCCATTGTATCTTTCGCGCGGCGGAAACCGGTTTCACACCTTCATAAAACCCTGGAATAGTGATGCGGCCATTTTTATCGTGCAGGTTGGCCAGCAATTTGGCCAGAACTTTGATCGGGTTCACCGCTGGCCCGCCATAATAGCCAGAGTGCAAATCAATGCGCGGTCCTTGGATTTCAATTTCCTCGGCAATGCAGCCGCGCAGCGCTGTAGTTATGGCGGGCGTTTTATTATCCCACATTTCAGTGTCACAAATGAAAACGATGTCGGCTTCAAACAAATCACGGTTCTTGGCCAAAAATCGATCAAGGTGGCTGGTGTCGCCCTCCTCATCGCCTTCCAGTAAAACCGTCAGATTGAACGGCAGTTCGCCGTGAGTTTTTATCCACGCCTTGCTGGCTTCTAAGAACGTGAGCAGTTGGCCCTTATCGTCAGCGGCACCTCGGGCAAAAAACGCATCTTGTCCACGCTCGCCTTTGCGCTTTTCTGGCTCAAATGGCGGGCTCGTCCACAAATCGAAAGGTTCGGCAGGCTGAACATCATAATGACCGTAAAACAAAACATGTGGCTTGCCCGCCAATTGTTGGGATTTGCCTATGACCACAGGACGGCCGGTG
>JAYWEV010000251.1:0-3262 GCA_043779145.1 Aestuariivirga sp.
GCGAACTGCGCCCGTTTCCACGAATGTTTTAACGACTTTCAGGCGACCTTCCCAACGTTGGGCTGAATCACGCACGGCAATTGCCGTCGAAACACCCGAGCGAGACGCACGGCCCGCATAGAATGCGCGAACAGCTACGGCCAGAAGAACACCGATGACACAAATCACCACAAAGATTTTGCCGCCATCGGTGTAGTTTATTTCTTTGCCATCAAGATTTGGGTTGGTCAGCAAACTATGCAGAAGGAAGGTCGCAACAGTGAGATAGTTGAGATAGTGAATTGTCTTCCAGCGCTTGAAGGTCATGCGCTTGCGCAGATAGGAAGTTATCACAATCACAATAGTGCTGTATAAAGCGAGTGCACCAAAGGTGTTTTCAAATGGTTGCTTGGGACTAAAAATGGGAACCAGAATTTCCAGAAGTCCAAAACCTTCCTTGGGAGCTAGTAAAAGCAATGCCGGATGCACAAAGGCGATAATGATTGTTGTGTAGGCCAGCCAGTTATGAATACGAAACAGTGGAATGTTGCGATGAGGCCATGACACGACGGGGTCATATTTGCTGCCGAGCAACATGCCGAGCATAAGCCCCACACTCATCGTGCCACACGCCGCCAAGCCCACGTAGGAAATCAAATCGAGAATGGTAATACCAAGAAGATCAAGAACAGAAGAAAATTGCATCGACGCGAAACCTCAAGTTTATTTGCATATTTGATGGGCAATAAGCCGCATTAAGGTTTACGAAACCATAATTTTGAGTTCGACTCACTGCGCATCCAACAATTCTTTTTTTAAAAGGCTTAAGTGTGTTCACTGGCATTACATAATTGTAAGAAACTGTATCATTGTGATGTCTTCCGAGAGCGTGCCCTATACTTTTGCGCTAAATGAGCTAATAATTGCGGCAATAATCGGAAGTCATCTTGTGCAATTTGCGGATCATCAAATGAAATATGTGCGGCGGCAGATCGTCACGGGCTATTCGGTTTTAAAGGATTTTGCCTCGCCTGACATGTCACCCCGCATGTTCTTTCTGGATTTTTATGTCTATCCTCTCGTTATTCTTGTGTGTCTCTTCTTTGCCTTCGATCACAGCGGTTTGGAACAATGGGTAAAGTCAACAGCTCTGATTGTATCGGGTCTTTCGTTCTGGACGTTGACAGAATATGTGGCCCACCGCTTCATTTTGCACCGTGTTCCGGTTTTTGCCTCACTTCATCAAGCCCACCACGATGAACCTCATGCGTTAATTGGAACGCCCACAGTTTTCTCGCTGGTAGTGTTTTATTGCTTCGCATTTTGGCCAGTTGCCGAACTTGACGGAATGCGACCAGCGGCCGCTTGGTTCGCAGGGCTTCTGATAGGATATTTTCTTTACATCACCGCTCACTATCTTGTTCATCATGTCGGCAGTGGTGGTTTCCGTTTTGCAAAAAAACTAAAACGTCAACATGCCCTGCACCATCACGGCGAAGCAGATTGCAACTTCGGTGTCACCACCAATTTTTGGGATCGTTTGTTTGGCACCTTGTCGGTGAGATGACAGGTTCCAAGCAAGCTGCTGTGACAAGAACTGATGGCGAAATTTGGAAGCCGAAACTTGCAGCACTTCGATTTCGGCCCAAGATCAGAAATTGGCTGACGATCTTTTATGAATGGCGCTTAGAATTACAGTGACAGTGCGTTCAAT
This sequence comes from Aestuariivirga sp., assembly GCA_043779145.1. GTDB lineage: Bacteria > Pseudomonadota > Alphaproteobacteria > Rhizobiales > Aestuariivirgaceae > Aestuariivirga. The sequence continues at coordinate 1,694 of JAYWEV010000251.1, forward strand.
TCGTTCCTGCTTTGTAGACGTCTATTATAGAACTGCGAACTTGAACATAGTTAGAATTTTGCATCCGTTAGCTCCATCAATTAAATGCACTGTCACCGTAACACCAACAGGCATCATAATCCTCAACCCCCAACTCTCTCCCCCCGCGGGAGAAAGCAGCTTGTTTTGCATTGCAAAACAAGCAAGAGAGGGCGGTTCGTATGCTGGGCTCAATAATTAAATGGGTTGGCACCGTAATTCACAATCTCTAGGCGCTTGACATTTAAAGCGAGCGGGAGAACTATAAAGCTACGGGGCATTCGAAGGAGTTTTTTAAATGGCCAGACTCGCCACCCCCGCCGCTGCCCTTTTCCTCGCAGTACTTTTGCAATTGACCACACCCGCATGTGCTGAAGATGCCAAGCCACCACTGCCCATGCCCGACGATGCCAGCGCTGTGAACTATGACGGCGAGAGCGGCTCGCTCACCTTTTCAAGCGCCAAGCCCGTGAAGGACTTGGCCGCCTTTTACCGTGATCTGGCCAAGCAGCAAGGCTGGCAGGAACAACCTTCAGTCATCAACAAAGACAATATGGCCGTGCTCACCTTCATGACCAATGGTGATGATGTAGCAACCATCACTGTAATGAAAATGGGAGAACAATCGGAAGTCACAGCCGAGGGCAAAGCCCTTGAAAGCAAGGACGCGGCGACAGCAGATGCGGGTAATGCTACCGCCGCAGCCCCGCCTTTGGTAGCAATTGATAGGGACGGCCTGCCAATCCCGGACGGGCTTGGCAACATGGGTTCAACCAGTACCCAGTTCAGCCATGCCGTGAATTTTTCAGCACCCAACAGCGTGGCAGATATTGTAGCTTTCTACCGTGCCGAGCTCACCAAGAAAGGCTGGAAAGAAGACGCCGCCAAGCTGGGTGCCGCCGGCGCCGATCTCACGTTCACGTCACCGGATGGTCCCGCCACACTGAGTGTGAAACGCAATGGCGACATGACGGATGCGGAACTCACAGTGACGGAGAAGGCCAAGGCCGCCGCCTCACCTTTCGCTCCAAAACCTGGCATGGTGAGACTTGTCTTCGGCAATATGTCAGACAAACCCGCCGATGTGGTCGTTGCCGGCAAACATGTGAAAATGACCCCAGGCCAAGGCGCCACTGGCCCCGATGGCCCCATGCTGGAGGTGAAGCCAGGCAACCTCACCGTCGAGAGCAAGGGTGCCAAGGAAAGCTTCACCGCCGGGCCGGATGAAATCTGGATGGTGGCTGTTGGGCCGGGCGGTTTGATGGTGGTGAAGCAATAGATCAACCCGAACTTTGACGGAATCGTCAAACTTCCAAAGAGTTGTTCGAAATTGGAATTACGGTGCCAGTGCATTCACCGTAATTCCGATTGCAGCAATCATGTTGGTTATAATCTTGGCACGAGCAAAAACCAGCCCACATCCACATTAATTTGTTGTTTCCCTCTCCCCGTTGGGGCTATCATATTCACACATCTCTGTGCAGAGCGTTTCCGCTTGCGAAAAAAACCAGTAAAATAGGGCTTTTTTTGTAAGTCCGAAGATACGACTTT
>JAYWEV010000252.1:0-3260 GCA_043779145.1 Aestuariivirga sp.
CGAAGACAAAGTGCAAGCCATTAGCATCGAGTCGCCGTTCAACTATCGCGAGCATGGCGAGCTCATTGTGCCGATGCTCATAACCGATCCATCCACTCCAGCGGAACACACCGCCGAAGTTATCCACTGACTGCCCAGCCTGGTGACCAGCCAGGGAACCTTGATTGTGTGTTGTTCAACAGAGCAGATGCAGCAAATTCACGAAGGGCTTCCGTTGGCTCTTCAACAAAAGATCCTCATGCAAGGAACCCTACCAAAATCCGAACTGCTCACCTTGCATCGCGAACGCATCGCGCGTGGTGAGTCCAGCATACTCTTGGGCCTGCAATCATTCGGCGAGGGAGTGGACCTACCCGGGGAACAATGCAGCCAGGTCATTATCCCAAAACTTCCGTTTCCTCACTTGAGTGATCCAGTCGCCGCGGCCGAACGCGAGAGGTCTGAGTTGGCCGGAAAATCGAGTTTTGACACCACGGTGCTGCCCGAGGCATCGCGCAACTTGCGCCAGTGGGTCGGGCGCTTGCTGCGATCGGAAACAGATCACGGGCGCATCACGATTCTCGACAAGCGCATTTTGACCAAACGTTACGGTCACAAACTTTTGGCGAGCTTGCCTCCTTTCCGCAGAACGTTGGGCAAGCCTGCGGCTTCTGTGAGTTAGCCGGCTCTTGACGTTACGCAGCATTTTCCGATAATGCGCTATGGAGGCTCGAATGAAAACAGCGATGAATCTTAGCGAGTATCTTGGTGGAATTCGCGCCGCAAGCACGGCATCTTCACTTGAAGCGGCTATTCAGGCACCGTTCAGACATTTATGTCACGGACGCACTTGGGCGCGCATTTGCCGAGAGCAAAGGGAACGCGGTGTTGCCATCTGTGATGCCCACCCAGCTGGGCGGTTTGTGCCGCGCATTGCCGGCAATGCGCTGATGGTTTGCGACGAATGCTATCGCGTGGGGCGAGGGTACAACTCAACCGGCCTCCGCTATGTCTGGCACTACGCCGGCGAATTGGTCAAAGCCGTGCTTCGTCGTAATGGTCTGAGCACGCGCGCCGCGAGCCGTATTTGGGATTGTTGGATGGACTACCCTCATCGGTGCCTCACCATCGTTGAAGACGCGCTCAACGGGAAGCTTAACGATCCGCCGCTGAACACGTTACTCTTCTGTGACGTTGGAAGTGGCCCGATCAATCTGACCGTCGCTGCAAACAACGCGGACGCACACGATCGACGTGCTACAAGAACCTGTCGGTGCGGCGGGACGCTGTTCGACTGGGGAGCTGGATTTAGCGATGACCTTAATTATGTCAGTTGGTATTGCAACAAGTGTGCTAACAGATACACGGAATACGTGACAAAAGAGCGTTTTTGTGAAATCCGTTGCCCACCGCTCGCACAGGCTCGCGCTCATTAGTGGAACGTCTTTCCGCAGAACGTTGGGCAAGCCTGCGGTAAATGCAGGTTAGTCGGCTCTTGAAGCCACGCCGCAAAATCCGATAATGCGCTATGGAGGCTCAATTGAAAACACGACTACACACTAACGATTCCCAAAAGATTGTGCTGGCAACTTACAACGATGCAGCGTTTTTGAATCTCGCGGATACGGAAGTAGATGGCCAAGCCATCGAAGATACTGTCGGCGATACACTGTTTGCTTTTTTGTTCAAGGAACTGTCTGATCGAGAGGATTGTGACAGCACGAAGGAGGCGGCCAGGCGCGTCGGCGTCGCGATAGCACAGCTACAAATTGTTGAATTGGCGCTGGATAACGAAGTCAACCGGTGTCCCGATTATGACATGATAACGGCTGGCGATACGTTTTTGGCGCAAAGAATAAAGCGTTGTGAAATGCTTAAATCTCTCCGTGCGCTTATCACCGACGCAAAAGAGTTGCGCGCCATTAAAACTGAAATGCATCATGATTATACGAGTACCGATCTCGAATTGTGGGATGAACGAATCACTGCTGCGGAAGGCTGGTTGGGGGCGGCCGAGCCTTTCTTACCAGGTATTGAGGACCAAATTCGGTGGCGGGGAGCCGCCATAGACGCGGTAAAGTCTCACGAACGTGATCTACACGATCCGCGAGGCTGCACGCCGCCACCGACGCCGATCCCACTGCCAACCGAAAGCTTGAATCGCATCGCGGCCGCGTTATTGGTGCGGTCTGAACCGTTGGCTTCCGTTTCAACAGCCCATCTATCTGTTGCTACGCGACGGAAGATTCTCGATGGGACACTTAGCGTCCATGCATACCCGAATGAATACGGCTGCATTAGCTTCGTGGGTCAAACTGGCGATGCGCTCCCCGAGGAACCGGAGTTTCACGACATCGTTCTTGCTGCGCGCCACGCAAAGCTCGACTGGCTCAAGTTCGATTCAGATGCCGACGTCATTCCAGAGCTTCCGGTTTTTGACTGAGGCAGAACGCGCGGTGAGGAAGAATCTTGAAGCCAGGCCAAAGCACGGCCGAATGAATCGGTTGCACAATTAGTTGCGGACGCCACTTGAATAAAGCCCGACGCGCCAGGCTGGCAACTATTCTCGAAACGAGTGAGGAGTTGTCGGCCGCACTGCAAGAAGTCATTGAGGAAGAAGAAGCTGCCTACGAGAACTTGCCGGAGTCCATTCAAGGCAGCGATCGTGGCGAGCGCGCTTCCGGCACAATCGAAATCCTGAACGAGGCTTTGGAACTGTTTGAACAAGCGAAGGATTGTATTCAAGAAGGTTCGGAATAATTACATCGCGCACCGTGTTCTTGCACCAAGGCCACAGCCTGATTTGTCACACTTCTCACACCCCTGCAAACGAATCGGGACACTAGCGGGAAAGCGAGCTCGCAGCCTCTCCAACGCGCGGTCATTCCCAACGATTCTTCCAACAATCGTCAGTACACAAAACTGCGTAGCGTAGCAATCTGATACCGCCCCTGGTGATTGAGACGCTTTTGTTGTCGGTCGAGGCGTAGGCGGCGCTGTCGAAGATTTTCTGCAGTAAGTCGTCGTTCGATCACTTGAAAGCCGAGGTCATCGGAACACAATACCTCATGAACAAAGGAGGTACCCCGTGGACCAAATCGACCTTTTTTCAAAACCAAGATTTTGGCAAATCGATGGCGATTACAGATCAACCGAATGCTGGCTTGGCTTGCCGGCGCGCGAAGGGCGATGACGGATGCTGTTTTCGAAGAGGCCGAGTCTCCAGAAGTGTTGGCGAAGCTGAGGACAATCGACGAAACGCGCGCAATTCTCAAGACAAC
>JAYWEV010000253.1:0-3217 GCA_043779145.1 Aestuariivirga sp.
GAGCGTCATTCGCTCGTGCCTTAGCAGCAAATGGATGCGCCGATACCCAAAGCTGCCCTTGGTCTCGCATTGAACATGCAGCACAAGAGAACAGCAACCTTTCGTGATACAAGAATTTGCCTAGAGGCTACGTCCTCTGTTGTTAACGTCATTGATACTCGCGGGTCGTCGTATTAAGAAGACTGAATCTAAAACTTTGTTGGCTGGGTAGCAAATCCTATAACCAATCCGTTGTTCGTAGGACTGCTAACAGACGATGATGAGTAAAGTACTTCTGGCTGTGGTCAAATCGAATATTCGTGATAAACCATTTGTGATGTGAAAGGATAGTCCATCACCCCGTTTGCGATTTAGAATTCTTTTGGGACGCTCGGTGGCAATTGGCCCGGGCAAAGCTGACCTCTTGGCGGCTATCTCCCGAAACTGGATCGATTTCTGCCGCTGGGAGGTTTATGGGTATGAGTTACAAAAAGAGTCACCAACTAGATCCGCCGCAGAACGAAGCGCCAAGCATATCCACCAAAATCTTTTTTGGACACCAGTGTACAATTGCATTCTTTCGCTAGGCGCTGCAGGATCAACGGCAAATCGGAACGTGGTAAAACATGAAATAAGCCCAACCATTTTAACAATAGCGCTTTAAATAAAGATGGCCAATTTTCACATTGACCGAAATCAACAATATGAAGTTCTCCATCTTTAGCCAAAAGTGTTGTCGCATGTTCTAGGGCTGCTTGCCATTGCGGCACCATTGAAAGCGTGTAAGAAAAATAGACGCGATTAAATGTTTTTCTTTTTAGCACTGTAAAGCTATTAAATTTTGTTGCGTCAGCTTGAGCGATCAAGATACCTGTCTGAATACCCGCTCTATGCAATGCTTGATTGGCGGTTTTCAACATCTCATTTGAAATGTCGATTCCATATAAATTACATTTGGGGTATCGCTTTGCAGTTCCTATCAAATTGCGACCCGTTCCACACCCAATTTCAAGAATGCTCTGTCCCGGTTCTGCATTCAACCCATCCAACATTTTATCGCGGCCAAGCAGATAATATTTGCGCGTGAAATCATAGAAATGCCGTTGTAAACGGTACATGCGGTCCATGGCATCACCATGACCGCTGGTTACATCACTTTGCGAGTTCATAGATATGAAATCCGCCATAAATTGATGAGCGATCATCGGCGCCTAGTTCGGCAGACCGTTCACTCAAATAGTTCCAACGACTCAATGTGCTGTCCGCGACTCGTCCTGGCAGTATTGTCGGCTCACCAGCTGTGCGAAAAATCACGCGCGCATCTCGAGCCGACGCTTGGGTAATTGCCTGCCAGAGATCATTTAATTGCGTATCCGTCATCCAATCTTGAGCATCCAACATCACCACGCGGTCCACACTACCAGGAGCCATGCGCCGCAAAGCATCTGTCATGTTAATCTGGCTTACATTGACCCGGTTAGCATTTTGGCGGAGAAGTTCAAAGTTTTTTGGCTCTAGATAAGGCGGCAAAGAACCAGAAGCGCCGGGCTCGTAGCTGCGGCCAAAGGCTTGCCAAGCGAAATAATTATCTCTGATCGAAAAATCACAAGTCAATTTTTCTAAGCGTTGATAAAGAACATCGGCCATAGTTGAAGAGCCGGCCAAAGCCTCATATTGTGCAGGCGGAATGCCAAGCCCATAAAGTGAAACTTTTTGATTAGTCAACCATTTCACAAAGCGTTTTTGAAACAGTGGGGCGATTTCTGTATTAAAATAATCGCGCTGCTCATGCAAAGAGCGACATTCCAGAAACTCATTTAGATTGCGGCCGTATAACTTGGCTAGGCGATGACCAACACCAATGAAGCGACCGAGTAAGCCATGCTTATAAATATTTTTTTGAAATTTCTTTAATCGCCGCGCCCCAGTAAGCCCGCGCCCTTCCCAATATCTACGCGTTTCGGAATCAAGTGAAGTTTGCATGAAAAGCCAATAATCGTGGATATTTTGCCGTTCATCAGCTTCGCCAAAGAAGCGATAGTATTCGTCCCAACCTGGCAGCTTCTGTAGACCTACTAGTTTCAATTTCGTAAGCGCCACATGAGCACGATTCAGATCGACGGCGGTAATTTTCGCTGGAGAAGCCGTCAGGTAACTCAGAACATTACAACCACCCGAAGCAATAGTCACAATATGGTGGTGAGGCTCCACCTTCATGGCGGCCAGATCAACAGTCGGATCTTCCCAGATTTGTGGATAAACCAATCCGCGAAATGCAAACGAAAATAGACGTTCAAGAAAGCCATCAACACTGAAAAAATTATTGCGGAGAACTGCCGTGCTAACTAGCACCCCAGCTTGTTGATCTGACGTTGCTTTAAAAGCCATCTAAATTTACCTCAATCCAATTCGATGAAGATTGTGCGTAACCTTACCCCCAACTTCTATCCAGCTTTGAGTTCGCTCCGGCGGTTTATTATGCCCTGTTGCGCTTGTGATGCAATGGCCTTGGGCGCGTAGGCAACAAGTATAGCAGCGCCCAAGGCCATTGTTTGTTTGGACGTTGTGGATTTAGCAAGCTCGGGTTTTGAAACCAGATCGATTATCTCTTGGCGTTGTGCGTCGCTCGCGCTGTCGACATGACAGACTTTGCGGTCACGGCGCATCAAGCGTTTGAATTTGTAAGTTGAGAGAGCACGCAGCTCTCAGGTCATTCTGGGTGATGGCGACAGGTTTGCGGAGAGCCATGAGCTAATGGTCAATGCTGCAACTAGCTCAGTTGTCCAGATGGTTTTCATTTGCGTACCTTAAAATTAAAAATTCCCATTAGGTGCGCGGCAATTGCCGCAATAGCCGAAGTGGCAGTTTGATTTCTGTTTTAACTTTTTCCCATGAAGACGGCCGAGAACTCACCGATGACACTTTCCGGTTCGAGGTGTTAGCTGTTGGCGCGGTCGTCGATGTTCATTGTGGTCCCAATGAGGCACAAGCGTTTGGCAACATCGAGACCAGCGCGTTGTTTTTCGATCTCTGGGATTCGAAGGCTGTGATTTACTAAGCGTTTAGCGAATCCATTTGACATTGACTTCGATACTTTCTGCAACTTCTTTCCATACGCGATCCGCCGTCCACACTTCACAACCTCTGTGCTTTCCTAAAGCAAGGCAATACCTATCGGCAATTTCAATGCCAGCAATCCTATCGGTTATTGGCCTCCACATCGCCACTGTCCAACTCT
>JAYWEV010000254.1:0-8481 GCA_043779145.1 Aestuariivirga sp.
AGATACGACTTTGCTTGGATTGACGGAAATCCAGATTCGTAAGTACTTGAACTGGAATCGTTTTTCTAAACAAAAAAGATGTGTGAATCTAATAGCCCCAACGGGGAGAGGGAATTAGGGTTCACTCCCCCACCTCCAAGATATTCTCGCCGGAAGCCAAGGCCTCACATATATCTTTGAACACCCTTTCCATCTGCTCCAACAATGCCCTGCGCGGCAGATTGCCAGACCTGAGCCACACAACGCCAACAGATGAATCCGTTCTAGCCAGTGCCACAAAATCCAGCTCCTTAGTGATAATGATAGCCTTCGTCCTCTTCGCGTGACGCCAAATCTCGGCATCATCGGCCCCGCCCAATCCAACATCAAAAACGTGTTCAGCCTCGTGCCCCCGCGCAGAAATCCAACGGGCAAGTGCTGAGGGCAACTGCTCATCGACCAGAAAGCGCATCTACTCTGCGGTTTGGATCACACGGTGAGAGGTCGCAGCAGAACCATATTCGAGAGCCGATGTGATATCCTCATCTTTTAACTGTGGGTAATCCTCGAGGATCGCTTCTCGCGTTTCTCCAGCCGCCAGTAAATCCAATACATCGCTAACGCGGATGCGGGTGCCCTTAACAACGGGCCTTCCGCCGCAGACTGCTTGATCACTTGTGATACGTGAGGCCAGTTGGGTCATGATCCGAATTTAGCACAGCTGCAAGAAACTAACAATCCGGCGTAGCGCAGCGAAGGCGGATAGGAGGGTGAGGGGCCTTAACGCAGGTTCCGCATTATCGCTTCAAGCACTGGCCCCAGATCGCCGATGATATCGTGACTGCGAAATCTAATCACGCGGCAGCCTTCGCGCACCAAGAACTCCGTGCGGATGGCGTCGTGCGCCAACTCTTGAGCAGTCTCGTGGGTGACGCCATCATTTTCGACAATCAGTTTTTTTGCGCGGCATACCAAATCAGCAATGTAAGGGTCGATGGGTTCTTGCCTTGTAAATTTGAAGTTGCCCAGTTGGCGGTTACGCAAGTGGTGCCAGAGGATTTTCTCAGCAGCAGTTGCTTCGCGGCGCAGAGTTCTTGCGCGTTCAAGGGTCGTTGAGTCTTTACACATGAGACCAAATCTAAGACCCCTCATCCTCCCATGCTTTGCATGGGCCCCAACCCTCTCCTCAACGAGGAGAGGGACAAGTATGAAAAAATTTGCAGCTCACACTCATCAAAATTCCACTGCGCCGCCGCCGCGTCTCCAAACTTCAAAAGCGCCCATATTTCTGACATCCACAAAGCCCATTTGCTTTAAAGTAGCTCCGGCCAGTGCGCTGCGATTATCGGCGGCGCTATAAACGATAATGATCTTTTCGGGTGCCAGTTCAAACACATGTGAAAGTGATTTCGGATCGGCTGCTAATTCAAGCAAGCCAAGCGATATATTAAGCGCCCCTTTGATTTTGCCTGTCTCTTCAATCTCGCAAACATCTCGCACATCCAGAAAAAGCACGTCTGATTGGCCTAAAAGCCTGGCCGCATCGGCTGGTGCGATAAAGGGAACACGTTCACGCGCGCTCAATCGTTCGGCCAAAAAAATTGCATTACCCATATCCAGATTGAAAAACCTCAAACAAGATACGTTTCAGCTTGCCAGTCTATTCCTTAGAATTACTCTAATTGCCCGCCGCTTCAATCTTGAGCAGCGCAGGCTCTGGAGATTTTGTTAATTCAACGAATTTTTCTTTCGTCATTTGAGCATTGGCCGTGCAGTCGTCACCCTTGAAGCTGACGGCGTCTATCAATGATTTGTTGTTTTTCAGAACTTTGCAGCTCAAAATATTCAGCATCAGAGATTTGCCTTCAAATTTTGCCAAGAGATAGGTGGAAGGCTTGCCCGGTTCTTCGGTTTGCATCACAAACCATTGGTCATTTAACGGCGCGAAGAGAACATTGATGTTGTCGGTTTTGTCTTGCACCTCATAATGATTTCCCACTGCCTTGAATTTCATAACATCATCTTGTTTCTTCCATTGCCCGCTCTCCCGGTTAAATGTCACGAAGCTGTTTCCAAATTGCTTCAGAACAGGCTTGCCTTCACTTTCGGTGAACAAAGGTTTCGACGATTGCAGAATGCAGCCGCAAAGTACTAGGCAAAGCGCAATGCTCAGAAAGCGAAATAGAATGTTCACTCCACTTCACCGCCGCCATCTTTCCAATCCTGGAATTTGCCCAGGTTGAGCACTTTGGTATAGCCCATTTCCTTTAGCGTTTGCCCCGCAAGTGCGGCGCGGCCGCCTGACGCGCAATAGGTGATCAGGGTTTTTTCCGGTGTGATGTCTTTGACATAGCCAGGCGAAGCAGGGTCAACCTTTGATTCCAAAAGGCCGCGCTGCACGTGCAAAGCACCTTTCACTTTGCCCTGCGCCACTTCTGTTCCATCGCGCACGTCAAGGAAAACCACATTTGGGTCACCCAACAGTTTTTTAGCGTCTTCAACCGAAATTGATTGAACCTCGGCGCGGGCGGCGGCGAGCATGTCGGCATAGGTTTTGGTCATCTTAAATTCCTTTCAATGGATTTCCACAGGGAGTTCAGCACAAATTTGATTTTAAATCGACGGCGTTGTTGATGCAGCCGGGCCAGCGTTGTGTGCCCATTTCGATCTCACGCGCAAATGTCGATGTTACCGTGAACTAGCAGGTTCACCGTACGGTGTCAACACTTATTTTCCAATTATAGTATTTATTTTCATATCGCGTTCCAATTCGCCATAACCGGTGAAGCGGTATTCATATTCCAACCCCAGTTTCACTGCCGCCATTTCAGCCTGGCGTTTCAAACCTTCATCCTCAGTTTGCGCCAAATAAATCAGCTTTGTATAATTCCCAAAATAATCGCTCAGCAATTCAGGATGCCTGTCCAACCCCATGCCTTGCCACATCAGCTTATCAAAATGCCGGGCAAGATAATCTGTAAGATAGAAGCTGGTCATATCCGCATCAGCGCGCGCCGCGAAAAGTTCATTACCCGTATAGAAGGCATAGCAATGCGGTCCCTTTATACGCTCAACACCCTCCTCCGCCAACATCGCGTCGAGCATGCCGCCCGTTCCACAATCACCATAAAGCACGAAGATCGATTTATAATTGGCTTTGTTATTTTGAATCTTCTCGCGCAAAGCAGGCACAATGAATTGTGGCGTGTTGTGCCACTTGGCAGGCAAGCATTGGATATCGAAGGCCTGCCATTTGTTGATCTCAATCAAATCCACAATCTCGCGGGCCAGCGCGCCACACGCCAAAAGCAGCACGCGCGCATTGTCCGTGTGCTGAGCATAATGATCTGAGGGGCCGAGATCGAGCGTCGTCATCCGCATATTTCCATTTTCCAGATGTTAACCACGTTTTCGCGTCTTCTGCAAAAATTGAAATATAGGCACAATTCGACATACCGATTTTAACTGGCGTTAATAGGTGTCGCGTAGTTTGCATATATATCCACTGGCAACCAGGCATTAGCAAGGATCATGGATAGGTGCTGTTAGTAAAATTTGGAGAGTTATATCATGAAGAAGTTCATTAAAGACGAATCAGGCGCAACTGCAATCGAATACGGTTTGATCGCCGCTGCTATGGCTGTTTGCTTGATCACTGCAATGCCATACATCACCAGCGCTTTGGTATGGCGTTTCAACAACATCGCTTCAGCGATCAAGTAATAACGCTGGCATTGGTGGGTTTCTGCCACACTAATGCAAGTTGTGATCTTGGAAAGGGCGTTGCTTGGCAGCGCCCTTTTTGTCTCACCTGAGGTTAAAAATTAAAAATTGATTAAATGCAATTCACGTTCTTTCGAACTTCGTAAACCGAATGTAACAATTGCGAATAGCCTTTAAGCCGCGTTAACCTAGATGCACTATGTAATGAAAATAGTTACGGTTCGTTGCTGCAGGGGCGACACCCGGGACTAAACCCCGGGAGAGGTTATATGCATAAATTTTTTAGCGATGAATCAGGTGCTACGGCAATTGAATACACACTCATCATGACGCTCATGGCGCTCGCGCTTTTAACAGCAATGCCATATTTGACAGATGGTATTTTAGGCAACGCAAACAAAATCGCCAATATTTTAAAATAACGAATTACGCAGGAAGCTGATTGTGCTTCCTTGCCATAAAGCTTTTGGCGGTTTCAACAGCCACAGCCGCATCGCGGCAATAAGCATCAGCACCCACAGCTTTCGCAAATTCTTCGTTCAAAGGCGCGCCGCCGACCAGAACGATATAATCATCACGAATACCTTTTTCCTTCAACGTGTCGATCACGACTTTCATATATGGCATCGTTGTTGTGAGCAAAGCTGACATACCGATGATGTCCGGCTGGTGTTCATCGATGGCCTTCAAGTAATTTTCAACTGGATTGTTGATGCCAAGGTTGATGACTTCAAAGCCAGCACCTTCCATCATCATGCCGACCAAATTCTTACCAATATCATGAATGTCGCCCTTCACCGTGCCAATCACCATCTTGCCAAGACGAGGCGCACCAGTGGCAATCAGCAGCGGGCGCAAAATGGCCATGCCAGCTTTCATTGAATTTGCAGCAAGCAAAACTTCCGGTACAAACAAAATGCCATCGCGGAAATCGATACCCACGATGCGCATGCCTTCAACCAAACCTTCGGTCAAAGTTTTGTAGGGAGTCCAGTTCCTGGCGAGGAGAATATTAACCCCCTGCACTACTTCTTCCTTAAGGCCATCATAAAGATCATCGTGGATTTGCTGAACCAGCTCTTCGTCGTTCAAAGAATTGAGATCAAGTTCGCCTTCGTCGCTCATAACCGCACTCCAAAATTCTGCTTGGTGTCCAAACATACAAGCGCTTGGTTAAAAATTTCCGCACTTGCACGACATGCACATGCCTGAAACCGACTGTTGAGACAAGGCTTTAAGCCCGCTAATGATGTTTCAATCGGAGAATCCAAATTGCAGTATAAGTTTGATGTTGAAGCCGCCAGAGCCCAGTTTCCCTCGCTGACCTTAAAAGACGCTGGAAAATCGCGGGTTTATTTCGATAACCCCGCCGGAACCCAAGTTCCGCAGCAGGTCATCGACCGCACGGTTGATACTTTAATTCACCACAACGCAAATTTAGGCGGCTATTTCAAAACCACCATGGCGGCCGAAGCAATGGTGAATGAGGCTCACCAAGCCTGCGCTGATTTCTATAACGCCGCCTCGCCTGAAGAAATTATTTTCGGCCAAAACATGACTACGCTAACCCTTCATATGTCACGTTGCTTGGGCAAAAGGTTCTCAAAGGGCGACGAGATTGTGCTCAGCCGCATGGATCATGATGCCAATGTTGCACCTTGGTTGCTACTGGCCGATGATTTAGGGCTGATTGTGCGCTGGATGGAGTTTGATACTGACACTTATGAATTTCCGAGCGACGCTTTAACAAAAGTACTTTCTTCCAAAACCAAATTGCTCGCCATGGGCATGGCTTCCAATTGCACGGGTACGGTTCATGACGTCGCGCAGTTTGCCAAGGAGGCCAAAGCCGCAGGCGCGCTCGTCTATCTTGATGCCGTTCAATATGCGCCGCATTACGCCATTGATGTGCAAACGCTGAACGCCGATTTTGTAGTATCCTCCGCCTATAAATGGTTTGGCCCACACATGGGTATCCTTTGGGGTCGCAAAGAATTGCTGCTCGAAACTTTTGGCTACAAAGTTCGCGCCGTCGGAAATGAACTGCCGCATAAATTTGAAACCGGAACGTTAAGCCATGAAGGCATGGCCGGATGTTTGGGTGCGATTGAATATCTTGAACAGTTTGGCATTGGTGAAACCCGTGTGACAAAACTCAATTCTGCTTGGGGCAATTTGGCCGAATATGAAAAAGGCATCACGCTGCATTTGATCGACGGCCTGCGCAAAGTGAAGGGCCTCACCATCAGAGGTGTCACCTCCGCCAACGCCATGCACCGCCGCGTGCCCACGGTTTCATTTACGATTGACGGTGTTCAGCCTGAAAAACTGGCTCAACATTTTGCTGTCGATAATATGTTTGTATGGTCAGGACATAATTATGCTTTGGAGCCAATCAAGAAAATGGGCCTTATGGATAAGGGCGGCGTCCTGCGCGTGGGGTTGGCGCACTATAATACGATGGCCGAAGTAGATGGTTTTTTGGGGTCGCTCAACAGGGCGGTATCATAAATCATGAATCACTGCCGTTCCCCCACGGTCCGTCATCCCAGCCTTCGCTGGAATGACGGTCATTTAAATTATGAATAAAAACTGGAGCGCCAACTATGCCCTTTAAAATCGCCGTCGTCGGCATCGGCAAGATCGCTATTGATCAGCATTTGCCTTGCATCGCAAAAAACAAAAACTTCCAACTGGTCGCCGGCGTCAGTCGCAATGCGAAGCTGGATGATGTACCCTGCTTTAAAACGCTCAGTGCACTGATCAAATCCAAAATAAAAATAGATGCTGTTGCTTTGTGCACCCCACCTTCAGTCCGCCTGCAAATGGCGCGGGAAGCTTTGGACGCAGGATACAATGTGCTGATCGAAAAACCACCAACGCCTACAATCGGCGAAATGGTTTCGATGATTGACTACGCCAAAAAGAAAAAGCGCGTGCTCTATGCCACATGGCATTCGCGCTATAATAAATCGGTCGATGAAGCCAAAAAGCGCCTCAAAGGCAAACATGTCAATTTCATGCGCGTGATCTGGAAGGAAGACGTTAACAAATGGCACCCTGGCCAACAATGGATCGCCGAGCCCGGTGGCTTTGGCGTGTTTGATCCTGGCATCAACGCGCTCTCGGTGGTGACTAAAATTCTGCCCGAACCAATCTATGTTGAATCGTCGCGCATTGAAGTACCCGAAAACTGGGCCACGCCAATTGGCGCTGATATCAAATTCAAACGCGGCGATGGCAAGCCGGTCGATATGACGGCTTCATTCGATTGGCGGCAGCGCGGCGAACAGATTTGGGACATTGAATTGGCAACTGCTGATGGCACGAGGATGAAGCTATCGAAAGGCGGCACCGTTCTGCATGTGAACGGCAAACTGATCATGGAAGCGCCCATGGAAGAATATCAAATGATCTATAAGAAGTTTGCAAAATTACTGAAAGCCAAGAAATCCGAAACCGATTATTCACCCCTGCAATTGGAGTGTGACGCCTTCATGCTGGCCAAGCCTGTGGTGGTAGGGAAGTTTAAGTGGGATTGAGGTGATCAAAAAAATTCATAAACAACCTTCTCCCCTCGCGGGAGAAGGTGGATTGCGATGCCTTCATCGCAAGACGGAAGAGGGGGCTGGTGCAGCGAGACTCATTGCCCACAATCGGACTCGCTGAACCAGCCCCCTCACCTGTCATCCTCGGTGCGAACCGAGGATGGCTGTCCGCTCCCGCAAGGGGGAGCGGATTGGAGAAGTTCAATTGCAATTTGAGTGAGATTGACGGCAATAATTTCTCGGGCATAGTTGGCTTTTTTGGAGGCACCAATGCCCGGACTTCTCCCAGATGTAGACCCTGATGGACTGCAAGAGTTTTCGGTGGTGTTCACTGATCGCTCGCTTAATCATATGTCGGCCAAGTTTCAAGGTGTGATGCGTGATATTTCCACTCTCCTCAAGGATGTTTACAGCGCAGATGCTGTGGCGCTGGTTCCAGGCGGCGGCACCTATGCGATGGAGGCGGTGGCCCGCCAGTTTACAAATGGCAAACATGCACTCATCATTCGCAATGGCTGGTTCTCATTTCGGTGGACGCAGATTTTTGATGCCGGTGGTTTTGCTCATAAGACCACGGTGATCATGGCGCGGCAGAATGCCAATCATGTGCGCTCGCCCTATGCGCCGCCTCCAATTGAAGACGTCGTCAAGAAAATCCACGAAGAAAAACCAGATGTTGTGTTTGCGCCGCATGTTGAAACATCGTCGGGCATTATTTTGCCAGACAGCTATTTGAAGGCGATGGCGCAAGCCGCGCATGATGTGGGTGCGATTATGGTTTTGGATTGCATCGCGTCTGGTGCTATCTGGGTCGATATGAAAGCAACGGGTGTCGACGTCTTGATTTCGGCTCCGCAGAAGGGTTGGTCAGCATCGCCCTCTACAGGTTTGGTCATGATGTCGAAACTTGCTGAAGCAAAATTGGCGGAGACTGCGTCTAACAGCTTTGCCATTGATCTGAAAAAATGGCGCGCCATTATGGTCGCATACGAAGGCGGCAGTTTTGCCTATCAGGCTACGATGCCGACCGATGCATTGGTTGGCTTTCGTGATGCGATGAAGGAAACACAGGAGCTGGGTTTTGAGAAATTGAAAGAAGCGCAATGGCAATTGGGCAAAGCTGTTCGCGCTATGCTAAGCAGAGATTCGCAGATTGGCCAACGGATGGTTTTTGCGATTTGTATTCATGTCTGTAATTTCGGTGTTGATGGTTTTTTCGAGATGGTCTGGG
>JAYWEV010000255.1:0-3196 GCA_043779145.1 Aestuariivirga sp.
CTGAACCATGCTTGTCAGCCTCCAAACCAGCAAACATGTTGAATCAGATCAGCGCTGATTTGGGAATCCCAATTCCGATTCAGTCAACTTGGGATTTGCTCTAATCAATGGAATTCGGCGTTATTGCATTTGGGTAGATCAGCAAAATTATTCTGAGGCTCGGCGAAACAAATGGTTTGCATCGTGTTTTGAGAGCGTAAGAAAGTCGAGATTGGAAAGTGCTCGTCCTGCCACTCAAAGACTCGCCGCAGTAGACTACCGCTTCGGAGAAGTTAGACAAAGAGGCGATGAAACCGCCATTGCCGTGCTAGCGATTAGCTCAGAGAATCGCGAATATTTGCCGTTCGACCTATATGCGAAGGGTACAATTATCACAAATCGAAATTATGGAATTTATAACGGTGCACTCTGGAATGCATCCCTGATCGCGTCGAGACTACATTGGGTATGGATGAGTACAGTTTGTGGCCGTTTGGAGTTGCGTTTCTCATACACGAACACGGTCGGTTGGAACACATTCCCCGTGCCGCCACTCACCGAAAAGAACAAGGCCGATCTCACGCGCTGCGCCGAAGATATTCTGCTGGCCCGTGAGGCCCATCGGCCAAAAACCATTGCCGATCTCTATGACCCCGACGCCATGCCCGAAAACCTGCGCCATGCCCATGAGTGCAATGACGAAGTGTTGGAGCGCATCTATATCGGCCGCCGCTTCAAGAACGACACCGAGCTGCTGTAAAAACTGTTCGACATGTACACCAAGGTGACGACAGGCAAAGGCGCAGGGCCGGGCAAGCCCGCCAAGTGAAAGCCCAAAAAGGCGGAAACCCCGCCCGGCGAACTTCTGAACCAAGAAAACTCTTAGTTCATATAATGCAGACTTTCTGAACTAATCTGTTCCCTTTGGTGTGTTTCTGAACTATGAATAGGCTTAGTGCAAATTCCATGCAGGTTTCTGAATTATGCAATTTTCTGATTTTCAGGCTGGGCGATACGAAAACCAGATAGAATACAAGAGCTTCCTGCCGAACCCATTCACCATGAGTGGCTGATCAGTGATCCCCAGGTCTTGCAGCTCTTAGGAGCAGCAGATCGCGCCCTTGGCGAGCTTAATGCTTTTGCACAATTGGTTCCCGATATCGATTTTTTCATCAAAATGTATGTGGCCAAAGAAGCCACGCAATCCAGCCGCATTGAAGGCACCCAAACCACCATGGAAGATGCCTTGAAAGAGGCCGACGACATTTTGCCAAATGCGCGTGATGATTGGACTGAAGTTCACAATTACATTGACGCCATTACTTTCGCCATTGGCAAACTTGAAACCCTGCCGCTTTCCAACAGGCTGCTGCGCGACACGCATGCCGTCTTGATGCAAGGTGTGCGGGGCAAAACCAAGCAGCTAGGGACCTTTCGCACCAGCCAAAACTGGATTGGTGTGAGCTTGAAGAATGCTATCTTCATTCCGCCACACCGCAACCATGTGCAAGACCTGATGAGCGACATGGAGAAGTTTCTACATGAAGACCAACCACCCGTGCCGCTCCTGATCAAGATTGCCATTGGGCATTATCAATTCGAAACGATCCATCCATTTCTTGATGGCAATGGCAGATTGGGGCGATTGATGATTTCGCTCAATCTCGCATCCGAAAAACTCTTGGCAAAACCGGCACTCTATTTGTCAGACTATTTTGAACGCAACAAAACCGCCTATGTTGATCACCTGATGGCCGTGAGACAGAGCAATCAGATGCGTGAATGGGTGATCTTCTTTCTACATGGGGTTTGCGAAACAGCGCGTGAGGCTGCTGCTGTTTTCAAATCAATTCTCAACATGAAAGAGCGGATTGAACGCGAAGTTATGCCGCGATTCAGTGCCAGGCGGCAGAACCATGTGCAAACATTGGTGCGAAGACTTTATGGCAGCCCTGTCATCGATGTGAAGGCAGCCATGGCGGAACTCAAAACAACAAAGAACACGGCAATTTCACTAATCATGGACTTGGTGGAATATGGCTTGCTGACCGAAGTCACTGGCCAGCGCCGCAACCGTCTTTTTGTTTTCCGGGAATATCTCGACCTGTTCAAAAGGCAAAACGCTTGACTCCTGCATAAATCATTCCATCCGCCTCAGTAAATTATGCCAGCAATGGCGCATCCACCAAAGCCAACGAAATGGGTGTGCGGGTAATGCAGGAGCGGGCGTATGAACGGCGTGGTGAGCAATATCTGCTGATCAAATCTCCGCCTGCTTCCGGCAAAAGCCGCGCCTTGAAGTTTGTGGCGCTGGATAAGCTACACAATTAAGGAATTAAGAAAGCTATTATTGTGGTGCCGGAAAAATCCATCGGTGCCAGCTTTAACAATGAACCGCTCAGCACATTTGGCTTTGAGTGGGATTGGCATGTCGCCCCGCAATGGAACCTTTGCAATGCACCGGGCGATGACAATGGCGGCAAGGTGAATTCTGTAAAAGCGTTTCTGGAAAGTGCTGACCGCGTGTTGGTGTGCACCCATGCCACCTTCCGCTTTGCGGTGGATCGCTTTGGTGTTGAGGTGTTTGATAATTGCCTGATTGCGGTGGATGAATTTCACCATGTGAGCGCTAACCAAGACAACAAGCTGGGTTCACACCTTGGCCAGTTTATGGCGCGGGACAAAGTGCATATTGTGGCGATGACGGGTTCCTATTTTCGGGGCGATGCCGAGGCCGTGCTTTCTCCGCAGGATGAATCCAAATTTGAAACTGTGACCTATACTTATTACGAGCAGTTGAATGGCTATCAATATCTGAGCTGAACTGAACAGCAGAAAGTCCCTCCACTTTTTCCGGGTAAGTCCAGCTGCCGCACCAGCGCTTGTAAGGCGCTCGTATCTGTCGGCAGATGGCTTGGGTCAATCTCCATGACAAAACCATACCCACAAGCATGATTGATCCGCACCAATACATTCTGCCGCGAGTCAACTCGTCGCAAACCATTGGATAATTACCCCGCCAACTCCGGTCTTTGGGTTCTGATCGGTGCCCGCCAGTCAATGCCCTCCAGAAGATAACCGAGCTGGGCTGCTGATAAAGTGACTGCATCGCCGTTCGTCGTTGGCCAGATAAACCGCCCCCGCTCCAACTTCTTGGCAAGTGAGGCACGAGTGCGCCATCGGTTCGAGCGCCGTGCCGAACGCATGACCCTTGCCC
>JAYWEV010000256.1:0-8448 GCA_043779145.1 Aestuariivirga sp.
TGTTGTTGAACTTTTATGGCAAGGCATTTGGAACTATGTGCGCCAGCAACAGATTGATGTGATGATTGGTTGCGCTAGTTTTGACGGGATAAACGTCGATGCCCACCACGATGCGCTCCAGTTTTTGTCACAGAATAATAAAGTGCCTGAAGGATGGCAGGTGCATGCACAACCTCAGCGCCGTCTCGAATTCGCGCCAAAGGCGATTGCCCAACTCGATTTGAAGAAAATCATCTCTAATCTTCCGCCTTTGATCAAAGGCTATATGCGCCTTGGTTGTTTTTTTGGCGAAGGTGCAGTTGTTGATGAAGCATTCAACACCATCGACGTATTGGTGATCCTGCCAGTTGCAAAAATTAACCCACGCTATTTTGCCAGGTTTGGTGAACCTACCAATTAATATCAAACGCAGCGATGGCCGCCAGGTTGACGATATCATTGGTCGTGGCTGACATGGATGCAATCTGAACTGACTTGGAAAGGCCAGTTAACAATGGCCCTACAACAGTCACGCCACCCAATTGCTGTAACATCTTCGTCGAAATTGAAGCTGAATGTGCTGCTGGCATAACCAACACGTTGGCCGGGCCCTTTAAACGACAGAAAGGATATTGCGCCATGGCTTCCGACGACAATGCAACATCTGCCCCCATCTCACCATCATATTCAAAATCAACCTTGCGGCCGTCCAAAACTTTCACAGCGCGGCGAACATATTCTGAACGTTCGCCCTTTGGATAACCAAAAGTCGAATAGGACAGCAGGGCCACGCGTGGCTCAGCCATAAAGCGCCGCGCGACACCAGCGGCTTCCTGCGCAATATCAGCCAACTCCTCGGCTGTTGGTAATTCGTGAATGGACGTATCAGCAATAAACACGGTGCGGCCGCGCACCAACGCCATCGAAACTGCAATAGGGCGGTGGCCTTCTTTAGCGTCAATGGCGCGGCGCACGTTATCAAGCGCCACGGAATAGTTACGGGTCAGGCCGGTGACCATCGCATCAGCATCGCCCAAAGCTAGCATACATGCGCCAAATATATTCCGGTCTTGGTTGGCCATGCGCTGACAATCGCGGTGCAGAAAGCCTTCTCGCTGCAGCCGGTTATACAAAAAATCACCATAATCATTGGTGCGTTCCGAAATACGAGCATTGAGAATTTCAACATTATCATGAAGCTCTAGACCTGAAGCATCCAGAGCATTTTGTATTCGTTCCTCGCGTCCAATCAATATTGCTTTGCCTAAGCCTTGCGAAGCAAAGCTATGGGCTGCACGGATCATACGTTCTTCTTCACCTTCAGCGAAGATGACGCGTTTTGGCTGGCCTTTCACGTATGAATAGATATTCTGCAAAGTGCCAGCAATCGGGTCGAGCCTTGCTGATAGTTGAGCTGCATAAGCGTCAAGATCTTCAATATTCTTTCGTGCCACACCCGTTGCCATCGCAGCTTTGGCAACAGCCACTGGAATGCGTGAAATCAGACGCGGATCAAAGGGGGCTGGAATCAAATAATCGCGGCCAAAGGAAAGCTTGGAACCATGATAGGCGGCCGCCACTTCGTCTGGCACGTCTTCGCGGGCTAACCCCGCCAAAGCTTCCGCAGCAGCAATTTTCATTTCTTCATTTATGGTGCGCGCGCGCACATCCAAGGCACCGCGGAAGATGTACGGAAAGCCCAGAACATTATTGACTTGATTTGGATAGTCTGAACGGCCTGTGGCCATAATGGCATCTGAACGGACTGAGGCCACATCTTCTGGCAAAATTTCAGGATCGGGATTGGCCATCGCAAAAATAATGGGATTGGGAGCCATGGATTTGACCATCTCCTTGGTCAAGGCACCCGCGATTGAAAGTCCAAAGAAAACGTCAGCACCTTTCATGGCATCAGCAAGCGTTCGGGCTGGCGTTGGAATGGCATGGGTCGATTTCCATTGGTTCATGCCCTCGATGCGACCTTGATAGACTACGCCCTTCGAGTCACACAGAGTAATGTTTTCATGGGGCACGCCCATGGATTTTACGAGTTCAATGCACGCAATCGCAGCAGCGCCAGCACCATTGCAAACGAGCTTGAATTTTTTCAAATCGCGCCCGGTTATGTGCAGGGCATTGATCAGACCAGCCGTTGAAATGATGGCCGTGCCGTGTTGATCATCATGAAATACCGGAATATCCATCAGCTCGCGGAGGCGTTGCTCGATGATAAAGCAATCTGGTGCTTTGATATCTTCGAGATTGATGCCACCAAAAGACGGGCCGAGGTAACGCACCGCCGCGATAAATTCGTCAACGTCTTTGGTATCAACTTCAAGATCAATCGCATCCACGTCTGCAAAGCGTTTGAACAAAACCGCTTTACCTTCCATCACTGGCTTAGATGCGAGGGCTCCCAAATCGCCCAGACCTAAAATAGCTGTGCCATTCGAGATGACGGCAACTAGATTGCCCTTTGAAGTATAATCATAGGCAGCGTCAGGGTTTTCGGCGATCTTTCGCACGGGCACCGCAACACCAGGACTATAAGCCAGCGATAAGTCGCGCTGGGTGGCCATAGGCTTAGTGGGGTTGATCTCAAGCTTTCCAGGTTTGCCACGAGAGTGAAATTGCAGAGCTTCCTCATCTGTAAAAGAGGGCCGTGCTACTTTTTGGGGTGGTTTAGCCATGTTAGAAATATGCCTATTGTTGCCAATTAGAATCACCATAGCCCAGTTTTGAGATCAATCAAAAGAGCATTGGCGGGTATGGTGCTATATCTGTTATGTGAGATCTATGGAAGGCAGCAGTTTTAACAGTCCCGAGTTGCACAATAACGCTGAGGAAAGCGTGGTAACGCCTATGATGGCGCAGTATTTGGGTATTAAGGCTAAGCATCAAGACGCTTTATTGCTCTACCGGATGGGTGATTTTTACGAGCTGTTCTTTGGGGATGCCGAAAAAGCCTCGGCAACATTGGGGATAGCGCTCACCAAACGTGGAAAGCACAAGGGTGTCGATATCCCCATGTGTGGTGTGCCAGTCCATGCAATTGATCAATATTTGCAGAAACTCATCCGTTTTGGCCACCGTGCTGCCATTTGCGAACAGATTGAAGATCCGGCGGAAGCCAAAAAACGCGGCTCTAAATCGGTGGTGGCGCGCGATGTTGTGAGGCTGATCACACCCGGCACTTTGACTGAAGATTCGCTCCTCGATTCTAAAACCAGAAACTATCTGGCAGCATTGACAGCCTTAAAAGGCAATGGTGAAATGGCGCTGGCCTATGTTGATATTTCAACAGGTGAGTTGGCTGTCGTCGTGACCGATGAGGGAAGGCTAGGCGCTGATCTTGCCCGGCTGAACCCAAGCGAAGTGTTGGTGAATGATAGCTTGCTGGATGATGAGATTATCAAAACTGCCTTTGGTGCAACGCGAGCTGCGATTACACCAATTGCATGCAGCCGATTTGAGAGTGTGGCTTCGGAACATCGTCTCAAGAGCCATTTCAAAGTTGAAACCTTGGATGCATTTGGTGATTTCAGGCGTGTGGATTTGGCAGCGCTCGGAGCGCTGATTGATTATGTTTCAATCACCCAAGTGGGCCACATGCCTTATCTGCGGGCACCGCGGCGCGAGACGCCAGATGCCGGGCTTTTGATTGATGCGGCAACGCGGGCTAACCTTGAGCTTACGCGCAGTTTAAGTGGTGAACGCAAGGGCAGCCTGCTTGCATGTTTGAGTGAGACCGTGACTGCCGCCGGAACGCGGCTTCTGGCAGATATTGTGGCGGCCCCGCTGGCTGACGCACAAGCCATAAATGCAAGGCTGGATGTGGTTTCGTTTTTTCATGACAATGGAATGCTGCTGCAACAGTTGCAAACAGCATTAATAGCGATGCCTGATCTTGAACGCGCTTTGGCCCGGATTACTGCAGACCGTGGCGGGCCTCGCGACATCGGTGCAGTCAGGGACAGCATCTTTGCGTGCAAGACTCTGCTTGGTGTTTTACACTCTAATTTGGGGCTCACCCTTCAACCCGAGCAACTTTCAGCGCTGATCAAGCAACTGGGAATGGTGCCTGTTAAGTTGGCCGAAAAACTGCAACAGGCTTTGGCTGAAGATTTGCCATATTTAGCGCGCGATGGCGGATTTATTGCGCATAGTTTTTCATTTGATCTCGATGAAAACCGTAAACTACGCGATGACACACGCCAAGTCATTGCAACGCTTCAAACACAATATGCAGAAGCCAGCGGTGTAAAAAGCCTCAAAATAAAATACAACAATATGCTAGGCTATTTCATTGAGGTCACAGCACTGCAAGCCGATGTCCTAAAGTTGTCCGATGCTGAGCAACGCTATATCCACCGCCAAACCATTGCCAACGCTGTTCGTTTTACCACGCTGGAACTCGGTGAGCTTGAGCAGAAAATTGCGCTTGCCGCATCGCGTGCACTGGCTCTTGAAATCGAGATGTTCAAACATTTCTGCGATGAGGTTGTGGCGCACCGCGCAATCCTTTCTTCTGCCGCTATGGCTTTGGCGCAACTTGATGTGTTTGTTGGGTTGGCGCATTTGGCAAGGCAGCGGCGTTATGTGCGGCCTGTCATCGATCAAGGGTTGGCGTTTGAAATTGAAGCGGGACGACACCCTATTGTTGAAGAGGCTTTGCGCGGGCAGACCGAGAGAGCCTTTGCGGCCAATGATTGCAATCTAAGTGATGACCATAAAAAACTTTGGCTGCTGACTGGCCCCAATATGGCTGGTAAATCCACCTTCCTGCGGCAAAACGCTTTGATCGCTATTATGGCGCAGATGGGGAGTTTTGTTCCTGCTGCCAAGGCCCATATCGGTGTTGTTGACCGCCTCTACAGCCGGGTGGGAGCCGCAGATGATCTGGCGCGCGGGCGTTCCACATTTATGGTTGAGATGATTGAAACGGCCGCGATCCTTAACCAATCAACATCGCGTTCGCTGGTGATTCTCGATGAGATTGGCCGTGGGACAGCCACTTATGATGGGCTTTCGATTGCTTGGGCGACATTAGAACATCTTCATGATGTCAATTGCTGCCGTGGGCTTTTTGCCACGCACTATCATGAACTGACTGCGCTGAAGGCTAGACTTCATCAACTTCATTGCGCCACTATGAAAGTTAAAGAATGGAAAGGTGATCTGATATTCTTACATGAAGTGGCGGCGGGTTCAGCAGAGCGATCTTACGGCATTCAGGCCGCAAAATTGGCAGGCATGCCAACCCCCGTTATTTTGCGCGCCAATGAAGTTTTGAAGCGTTTGGAGCAGGGTCGAAATCAAAATCAGAAGGTAAATATGATTGAAGACTTGCCGCTGTTTTCGGTCGCCACCCGAGCTGAGGTAGCACCCATGGAAAAAGACGAATTGCGTGAGCGGTTGGCTAAAATTTCACCTGACGAAGTTTCAGCGAGAGAAGCCCATGCTTTGATCTATGAACTGAAACAACTTTTGGATAAACCCTTCGCGCAATGACGCCTGAACAAAACTTTGCCGATGTTCTCCAACAACTGCCCAAACAAGATGTTTTGGCAACACGAAATGCTGTCTCTGCTCTGATCAAAGTGTGTCTTTCAGAGTCACGCCAATTGGCCGAGCAGCAATTGGTGAAAGACGGTCAGGGCACGCATTGCGCCGAGCATCTTTCAAGAACTGAAGATTCTATTATTCGCAATGTGATTGCATTTGCCACCACAACCGTGTTTCCGGGTGACGAAGTGGTCGGCTTTTCAACCATCGCTGTGGGCGGCTATGGCCGCGGCACATTGGCGCCAGGCTCGGATATTGATCTTTTATTTCTCGTGTCTGGCAATGGCCGCGAGCGCGCATCACGGGTTATCGAATTTTTACTCTACGCATTATGGGATGCACGCCAGAAGGTGGGTCATGCCACACGCAGCATTGATGAGTGCCTTAAGCTTGCCAAGGGTGATAATACTATTCTGACGTCAATTCTCGAAGCGCGGTTTATTTGTGGGGAGAAAAATCTATTCAATGATTTGATCACGCGGTTCCGGCGCGAAATTGTTCAGACCAGCGCTAAGAAATTTGTAACCGAGAAACTTGCTGAACGTGACCTCCGTCACTTGAAATCTGGCGAGAGCCGCTATGCGGTTGAGCCTGATTTGAAAGATGGCAAGGGCGGTCTTCGTGATCTCCATACTTTGTTCTGGATTGCAAAATTTTTGTTCGACGCCAATTCAACTGAAGAATTAGCAGAGAAAGGTGCCTTCTCACGCGTTGAGCTTGCGCTGTTTAAAAAATGCGAGGACTTTCTCTGGGCGGTGCGTTGCCATTTACACTTCCTCGCCAAACGTGGCGAAGACCGTTTGAGTTTTGACCGCCAAATCGAAATGGCTGAGCGTCTGGGCTATAAGTCGCATCAAGGCTTGCGCGAAGTCGAGCGGTTTATGAAACACTATTTTCTAATCGCCAAAGATGTGGGCGATCTGACACGGATTTTTTGTGCCAGCTTAGAGGCAAAACAATTCAAAGATGCGCCATCTCTTTCACGCATGATTGGAAAACTTATTCCGCGCAAAAATATTGGCTTGAAGGGCGATAAGGATTTCAAAGTTGAAAGTGGACGCATCAGTGTTGCGCATGTTGATGCTTTCAAAAACATCCCTGTCAATATTTTGCGGATATTCAAATTGGCAGGCCACACAGGTTTGGAAATTCATCCTGATGCCCTTAAAGATATCCGTAAATTATTGCGCTTGATTGACGAACCCTTACGCATGAACGCTGAGGCCAATGCGATTTTTCTTGATATTCTAACCTCAAGTACCACGCCCGAGACCTTGCTTCGGATGATGAACGAAGCTGGCGTGCTGGGCCGCTTCATTCCTGAATTCGGCAAGATCGTGGCGATGATGCAGTTTAGCATGTATCATCATTACACCGTTGATGAACATTTGATCCGCACCGTTGGTGTTATTTCGCAGTTAGAACGAGGGCTTCTCAGTGATGACCATCCGCTTTCTGCTTCTTTGTTTCCAACGCTGAAATCAAGGCGCGTGCTTTATGTTTCGGCCTTACTGCACGACATAGCCAAAGGTCGACAGGAAGACCATTCTATTGCTGGCGAACGCGTGGCCCGCGAGATTTGTCCAAAGCTTGGTATGAGCGACGCTGAAACCGAAACCGTTGCATGGCTTATTCGTTATCATTTGCTGATGAGTGAAACCTCGCAGATGCGCGATTTGAATGATTTCAAAACCATTCTCGATTTTACATCGATCATACAAAGCCCAGAGCGCCTAAAGCTTCTGCTGATTTTGACAGTTGCAGATATTCGCGCTGTTGGCCCCGGCGTGTGGAACGGCTGGAAAGGCCAATTGCTGCGCACGCTATATGCCGAAGCTGAACCCGTTTTGAGTGGTGGGCATACGGCAGTGTCGCGCAAGGAACGTGTGCTTGAGGCGCAAAAAATATTCTTGAACAATTTTGCTGATTGGACAGAAGACCAAAAGAAAGTGGCCAGCGCGCGCCACTATGATGCCTATTGGCTTAATGTTTCTGTTGACCGCCAATTGCGCCATCAGGCTTTGATTGGCAGCACAAAGCAGCGCGAAGCAATTACTGATGTGCACACTGATGCCTTTGCAGCGATCACTGAAATTACGGTT
Organism: Aestuariivirga sp.; assembly: GCA_043779145.1. Classification (GTDB taxonomy): domain Bacteria; phylum Pseudomonadota; class Alphaproteobacteria; order Rhizobiales; family Aestuariivirgaceae; genus Aestuariivirga. Next base: position 7,647 of record JAYWEV010000256.1, read on the forward strand.
TACACGCCTGATCATCCTCGGTTGTTAGCATTGATCACAGGTGCATGTGCGGCGGCGGGCGCGAATATTATTGGGGCGCAGATTTTCCCCACCAATGACGGCATGGCGCTTGATACAATTTTGTTGCAACGTGAATTTGCGGGAGAGGAAGATGAGCGGCGGCGAGCAGCGCGGGTCTGCGAGTCCATTGTTAAAACACTTCACGGGCAATTAAGGTTGCGTGAAGCTTTGGCTGGCGCACAAGAGGCCCAAGGCCGCGCCAGAGCTTTTACCGTGGCACCGCGCGTGATCATCGATAATGCACATTCAAATAAATACACGGTCGTAGAAATAAATGGGCTTGACCGTGTGGGGCTGTTGCACGGGCTCACCGAAGCTTTGTTTCATCTTAACTTAAACATCGCGTCGGCTCACATTGTTACCTATGGCGAGAAAGCGATCGACGTATTTTATGTGACGGATTTGACGGGTGCCAAGATTGAAAGTGCAACACGCCAAGAGACAATTGAAAAATCTTTGATGGGTGTTCTTGCGCCTCCTAATGCTCAGCTAAAGGCTGCGGGTTAAGTCCATGTCACTTTTTAAATCAGCAGCCACAGTTGGCGGATACACCACGATTAGCCGTGTTCTTGGCTTTGTGCGCGACCAGTTGGTAGCATTCACGCTGGGAACAGGTGGTGTTGCTGAAGCATTTTTTATTGCTCAACGCATTCCAAATCTGTTTCGTACGCTGTTTGCCGAAGGTGCGTTTAATTCAGCTTTCGTGCCGCTTTTTGCCAAGCGTGTGGAAGGTGAAGGTATC
>JAYWEV010000257.1:0-3186 GCA_043779145.1 Aestuariivirga sp.
ATCAAAGCCGCCGATACGAACGGAGCGAGAATAAACAAGCCTAAAGACGCCCATCCCCCAGCACGTTTCAGCCGCTTGGTGCGTTTTAGAGCAAATTCCTCTTGTGCATTCTTTGCCGCCTCAACCAAGCGCTGCACATCAAATTCAGGCTCTTCACGATAATCGAATACCCGGGCCACGGAACGACTGGGCACCTCAACAATATCAACGACAGCATGTTCTTTCCAGCTATGCCCGCAAGAACGGCACGACACTGTAAAGAACGTGCTTCCATGAACATGATCTGCAATATCATAGCGGGTGGCACACGACGGACAGCGGACGATCATAGACTCTCCAAAACGCCAAAATTTTCTGTTAGAGCCTAACTACGAACGTGGTTAATGCGCGGTTAAGGCCCTTGCATCTAACAAGGGTTGGAAGTGGAGAGAATTGATTGATTGAGTTACAGGGGGTCGGTCTGCGCTATGGCGACGGGCCCGAAATTTTGAAGGATGTGAACTTCAAGATGGAACAAGGTGAAATGCGCTTTTTGACCGGCCCTTCGGGTGCTGGCAAATCATCCCTGCTGCGCTTGCTTTTCATGGCTTTGAAACCAAGCAAGGGTCTGGTCTCAATTTTTGATCAAGACACGTCAAAACTCGCAGGTTCCGAGCTACCATTGTTGCGCCGCCGTATTGGCGTTGTGTTTCAGGACTTCAGACTGCTCGATCATTTGACCACATTTGAAAACGTGGCCCTGCCCCTTCGCGTGATTGGCCAGAACCCTGATGACTATCACCGCGATGTCATGGATTTGTTGGATTGGGTGGGGTTAAAGGATCAAGCCAATGTGCGGCCTGAAATTTTATCGGGTGGCGAAAAACAGCGCGCTGCTATTGCCAGAGCTGTCGTATCAAAACCGGAAATTCTATTGGCAGATGAGCCGACCGGAAATGTCGATCCCGTTTTGGCGAAAAGACTTCTCCATTTATTTTTGGAGTTGAATCGCCTTGGCACCACAGTGTTTCTTGCCACCCATGATTTGAGCTTGATCAAACAAGCCAAGGGAGCGATGTTACGGCTTGAGCACGGAACATTAAAAGATGAGACGCAGTGATGGATGAGATCAACGCTAAGCCATCAGCGATTATTCCTTCAGGTGTAGCATCGTTGCGCACGATGACCGTTACCATGACCGTGATGTGCTATCTCGCTTGCCTGGCCATTGGGGCGTTGATTTTAATCAACCGCGCTGTCGACGATTGGACACACGGCATCTCGCGCGAAGTGACTGTTCAGCTGCGGCAGATCAGCAATGTTGATACCGAAGCCGAGCTGCAAAAAGCGACGACACTTCTACAAGGCACAACGGGTGTAATTTCGGTTGAGGCCTTGGACCGCAAAGCGAGTTTAAAACTGTTAGAGCCATGGTTAGGCAACACCAATCTCGATGAACTGCCCGTACCGCGTCTAATCCGCGTGACCATCGATGAAGGAAATCCCCCTGATTTTGAAACACTCGAAAAAAATCTTGTGACCAATATCAAGGGCGCAAGCCTCGATACACACAGGCGTTGGGAAACCGAACTTGCACGCATGGCCCACAGCCTCACACTTTTATCATGGTGGATTTTGGTGCTGATCTGCGGATCAGCTGTGGCCATGGTGATCTTTGCGGCACGTGCGGCACTTGATGCAAACCGTGAAGTGGTTGAAGTGTTGCGCTTGGTGGGGGCCAAAAACAGTTTCATCGCACGTCAGATTTCGCAGCGCTTTTTGATCACAGGACTGGTTGCTGGTTGCGCTGGAATTATTTTGGCGGGCATCACGTTCTTAGGATTGGGATCAACCGGGCAAGCAGCCGGCAATGGTGTGGCGGCTGCAAGCTTCACACTGCTGTTTGCTCCCCATGGCGATCTCTTATCGACTCTGCTTATCGTTCTCGCCGTGCCGTTGGTGGCAACGCTCATCGCGCTCGTTACAGCCAATATGACACTGACCCATATGCTAAGAGCAGCGCCATGATTGTTTTGCGTTCAATCATTTTCAACATTGTTTTTTATGTGAACCTCGTATTGTTTCTAGTTTTGGGCTCATGGCTTTTTCTATGCCCGCGCATATATGCCATTCGTGCTTTGAAAGCTTGGGCAAGATCATCACTGTGGTTGTTACAACTTATTTGCAAGATCAAGATTGAAGTGCGCGGCCGCGAGAATATTTTGACGGAGCCCATCTTGGTCGCAGGTAAGCACCAATCGCTTTGGGAAACATTTGCGGTGCTGCCATTGTTTAATGATCCATGCATGGTGCTGAAACGCGAACTGACTTTCATTCCGCTCTTCGGTTGGTTCTGTTTGAAATTTAAAATGATCGCCGTGGAACGCAGCGCCGGAAGTGCGGCCCTTCGGAAACTTGTGGCACGGGGAAAAGAAGAAACTGCCCGCGGCCGCGCCATTATCATTTTGCCTGAAGGCACAAGACGAGGCGTCGACGATCCGCCAGATTATAAGCCGGGTGCAGCAGCACTTTATAATGCGCTGAATGTGCCTTGCGTGCCCTTTGGTTTAAACTCCGGCTTGTTCTGGCCAAGGCGCAAATTTTTCCGAAACCCTGGAACGATTGTTGTTGAGTTTCTGCCTGCGATCCCAGCTGGCTTACCGCGCAAGGAATTTCAAAAACGCTTGGAATTCGCGATTGAAACCAGCTCGACCAGACTTATATCAGAAGCACGAGCCCTATTGGTACAAAAATAGAACGATCTATCGACTCTTGTTTTCGTTCGTGTTATGTTTCTTTTTTCGTTTGTATCGGTTTCCAACATGAATGCGATTTTTCCAACTTTGAAAGGCCAGTTGCCCGCCATTTCCCAACAAATATGGGAGATGAAATATCGCTTGGACGCTGCTGAAGTTTCTTTGGATTCGAGCTTTCGGCGCGTGGCCAATGCGGTTGCCGCCGCTGAAAAACCTGAACTCCGCGAAACCTATGCGAGTCAGTTTTTCGGATTGATGGCAGATTTACGCTTTCTCCCCGCAGGCCGGATTTTGGCGGGTGCTGGCACAGGCCGCGCCGTGACGCTTTTCAATTGCTTTGTAATGGATAAAATAGCCGACTCCATCCCCGGCATTTTCAATGGACTCAATGAAGCCGCGCAAACCCTCCAGCAAGGCGGCGGCATCGGCCATGATTTTTCAACGCTCAGGC
>JAYWEV010000258.1:0-8424 GCA_043779145.1 Aestuariivirga sp.
GCTGGCGGCTCTGCCAAGCAAGCCCGCAACCGCGAAAACCAAGCCGTGCTACCACTGCGCGGTAAAATTTTAAACGTAGAGCGCGCCCGTTTTGACCGCATGTTGGGTTCAGCCGAAATTGGAACCTTGATCACCGCTTTGGGCACAGGCATTGGCCGCGAAGAATTCAACGCTGATAAATTGCGCTATCACAAGATCATCATCATGACCGATGCCGACGTCGACGGCGCCCATATCAGAACCTTGCTGCTCACTTTCTTTTACCGCCAGATGCGCGAAGTGGTTGATCGTGGCCACCTCTATATCGCCCAGCCCCCCCTTTATAAAATCAAGCGCGGTTCATCTGAGCAATATTTGAAAGACAATAAAGAACTTGAAGCCAATCTGGTTGATGTGGGCTTAGAGGGCGTCTCGCTGGCTCTGGCTGGTGGTGATGAGAGGATCGGCACTGATCTGCGGGCAATCGTTGAAGAAGCTCTGGCTATTCGCAGCATGATTGAAGCGTTGCATTCGCGCTACCCCGGCTACATCGTCGAGCAAGTGGCCATCGCTGGCGTGCTCAATCCTGAAGTCATGTCATCACAAGAAAACGCCGCTCAAGCTGCCGCCTATATCGCCAAGCGTCTTGATGCCGTGTCCGAAGAAACCGAGCGCAACTGGAAAGGCCTCGTGGCCTCTGATGGCGGCTTGTTGTTTGAGCGCACTTTGAGGGGTGTTAAAGAAAGCTGGCATATTGATGGCAAACTTATCGCCTCTCAAGATGCTCTGCGTCTCGATAAGAAAACCGCGCACTTGCAAGAAATCTACGCCCGCACTGCCAAGCTGCGCCGCAAAGATTCCGAAACCGCAGTTTATGGCCCGCTTTCGCTCTTAGAAAGCATCTTCACCGCCGGCCGCAAAGGTGTTTCGATGCAACGCTACAAAGGCCTCGGCGAAATGAACCCCGACCAATTGTGGGAAACCACGCTCGATCCAAACGCACGTTCATTGCTGCGCGTGCGTGTGGCCGAGATGGACGACGCTGATAATTTGTTCAGCAAACTGATGGGCGACGTCGTGGAACCACGGCGTGATTTCATCAGAGATAACGCGCTGAACGTTGCGAATTTGGACGTGTAAGCTCATCTCATTCTACTGTCTCCATTAAGTAGGGCTATCGCACGTGGCAGGCTCCCCCTCCGCCCTTCGGGCACCTCCCCCAGCAGAGCTGGGCGGAGGGCAAAATAAATTCACTTTTGCGCTAAGTAGAATATTGCGCTCCACCAACTTGTTGGGGGAGCTGTCCGAAGGACTGAGGGGGAGCCTGCCACATGCGATAGCCCTGCCTAAAGGGGTGGGAAGATAAAAGTCCGTCCACCTAAAAACGTCGTCTTCATTCACCTTGCAAGACTTGTTTATCGGGGGAGGCCCATTTCTGGAGACTACACACATCTATCACCCTCACCGTACGGTGTCAAGGCCTTTTTATCAAATATAGGATTTTTATTTTGGCGCGCGTTTGGCCAGGATCCGTTGCAGCGTTCTGCGGTGCATGTTCAGACGCCTTGCCGTTTCAGAAACATTGCGGTTGCAAAGTTCAAATACGCGTTGGATATGTTCCCAGCGCACCCTATCAGCCGACATCGGATTATCCGGCAGGGCGTTGCGGTTTTCGGTGTCGCCGGTCAGCGCGCCATAAACAGCATCGGCATCAGCAGGTTTGGCCAGATAGTCGATGGCGCCAAGTTTGACGGCGGTCACAGCGGTCGCGATATTGCCGTAACCCGTCAGCACCACCACGCGGGCCTCCGGCCGTTTGGCGTGGAGCGCCTCGATCACGTCCAGGCCATTGCCGTCGGTCAAACGCAAATCGACCACGGCATAATTGGGCGCGTCTTTTTTCACTTCGGCAATGCCGTCTGCCACTGTGCCAGCAAGGCGCACGGTAAACCCGCGGGTTTCCATGGCGCGGCCCAGCCTGGTCAGGAAGGGATTGTCGTCATCAACGAGGAGGAGGTTTTTTTCAATAATGTCTGTCATGGTCGTATTACGTTGTGCGGCGGCTGCCAGTTCACGTCAAGCATTTTTGCCAACATCCACAACACTGCGGGGCCAGGTGATCTGGATCATCGCTCCCATGGCTGGGTATTTACGGTTCGCCAAGGCCACAACAGCGCCTGATCTTTCGAGCAGTGTTTTAGCGATAAATAGACCAAGCCCCATGCCTTCATGCTGGCCCTCTTCCTTGGTCACGGTCTCACCATAGCCCGGCCTTGTGGTTACAAAGGGATCACCTAACCGATCAAAAATGCTTTGATCAAAACCTGGCCCATCATCAGCGACGGTTAATATAATTTGATTTGTATTCCACCGAGCTTTGACCTCAACGGCACTGACCGCAAAGTCAAAAGCGTTCTCCAACAAGTTTCCCAAACCATAGGTGATGGCTGGGTTACGGCGAAACACAGGCTCTGGCGTTGATGATTTTGCATCAGGTGCTGCATCAATCATTATTTTAACCTCTGATCCACGCAATGGTGCCACCATATCTTCGATCATGGCTTGCAGGGTCACTTGCTGATACATATCGTCAGAAAGTTGTTCTGGCACAGCCAAGCGTCCCAAAATATCGCGGCATCTGGCGGCTTGCGAAATCAACAAATCAATATCCTCCGTATGCGGAGAATTTTTGGGGAATTCGCGTTTGAGCTCTTTGGCCACCAAGGCAATGGTTGCGAGTGGCGTCCCCAACTCGTGCGCGGCTGCGGCAGCCAAACCATCGAGCGCTGATAATCTTTGCTCTCGCGCTAAAACAATTTCAGTGGCCGATAGAGCCGAAGACATGAGCCTTGCTTCCTCTGCAATGCGCCTTGCGTAAATTGCAGAGAACCCTGTGCCGCACACAAGCGCTGCCCACATACCGCCGACATAGGTCGGAGGCAGGCTCAGGGCATTGGCTTCAGACCAAGGCAGCGGCCTATGGAAGAAAGCCAAAATTGTTGAACAGACAAATGCGATGGATGCCAAACTTAAAGTCCATGTCAGGGGCAATGAGGTTGCGGAAATTGTGACTGGCACTAAAAACAAGAACGCAAATGGGTTTTCCAGCCCACCTGTAAGATAAAGCAAAATGGCCAATTGGATGATGTCATAACCAAGCAGCAAGCCAGCAGGCCGCGCTGCCAAGCGTTGGCCGCTGCGCCAGCGCAAGGTGAGAAATACATTTAACCATGCACTCAGCGCGATCATGGCCAAGCACGGGCCTATTGGCAGTTTAAACCCCAAAACATATTGAACGGCCAACACCGCAGCAGATTGCCCAATCACCGCCAGCCAACGCAGCCGCACCAATGTGCGCAGGCGCAATAGACCTTGATGTTCGTTTGGATTTGAGAAAGCAAAACTTTGGGTCATGATGTAATTTCCATATATACGGAAATCATCTATGCTCCAAATCCTGATGTCAGATTCAAAACTCTTGCCCTCGCGCCCCAAACTCATCGCCGCTGCAATTATGATTATCGCGGCCTTTGCCGTGGCCGCCTTGGCGCTCACCCAATGGCCCAGCAAAGGCCCCATTGGTTCCGGCACGGCGTTGATCGGCGGGCCTTTCACCATGATCAACCAAAAGAGCGAGACTGTTACTGAAAAAGATTTTCTGGGTCGTTACACAATTTACTTCTTTGGTTACACATTTTGCCCCGATGTCTGCCCGACCGAACTTCAAGTCTTATCGGCAGCATTGAAAGAGTTGGGGCCGGATGCCGCAAAAATAACGCCTGTGTTTGTGTCAATTGACCCTGAGCGCGACACGCCAAAAATCATCGGTGAATATGTTGCGAATTTTCACCCGCGATTCGTCGGCCTCACTGGAACGCCGGAGCAGTTGGCGAGTATGGCGCGGGCATTTCATGTTTATTACAAAAAAGTAGCAAACGAAAAAGATTCCCAAAATTATGGCATGGATCACCCTTCCATCCTCTATCTTATGGGGCCGGATGGGAAATTTGCTAAACACTTCCCATATACTACTGATGCAAAGAACTTGGCTTTGGAACTCAAATCGGTGCTAGAAGGCTAAAGTGGCTAACGGGGGTTATCCCATTCTTGTTGGTTTATTAACGAGCATGTTTGATGCTTGAAGGATGTTTGGACAAAATATGCTGTATCCGCTCTATGAAATGAATCATGCCGCTATGGCGCCCATGCGCTTTTTGGCAGACGCCAGTTTGGCCTTTTGGGGCAATCAATTTAATCCGTTTGCACAGACATCATTGGGCCGCAGTGCCACTGCATCGTTACAAATGTTTGAGCGCGCCACGCGCCGTTATGACAAGCCAGAATTTGAAATTAGCTCTACGCAGATCAACGGCAAAGATGTTGCCGTGCGCGAAGAAATTGTTTGGGCTATGCCGTTTTGCAATCTGATCAACTTCAAAAAAGATCTACCCGCAAAATCTAAGCCGCAAACAAAGCTTCTCATGGTCGCCCCTATGTCTGGCCATTATGCCACGCTTCTAAAAGGCACCGTGCAGGAGATGTTGCCAGACTATGATGTCTATGTGACTGACTGGAATGATGCGCGCGAAGTTTCGCTTTCCGCTGGCGCGTTTGATCTTGATGATTATGCTGATGCTTTAATCGCGATGATGCATCATCTTAAATCACGCGTTCATATCATGGCTGTGTGCCAACCTTCCGTTCCAGTCATGGCCGCCGTTTCGCTTATGAGTGCTGCCAATGATCCTCTCGTGCCCTTGTCAATGGTGTTGATGGGCGGCCCTATTGATACCCAGCGCAACCCAACAGCGGTGAATAAATTGGCGCAAGAGAAGGGTTCGACGTGGCTGCAAGATAATATGATCATGAATGTCACTGGTGGTCATGCTGGGCAAGGCCGCGAAGTTTATCCAGGCTTTATGCAACTCGGCAGCTTTCTGGCGATGAATGCGGATCGGCATTTGAAAGCGCATAAGGAACTGTATCAAAGCATGGTCGATGGCGAAGAAGGCGACGCTGAACGCCACCGCATTTTCTATGATGAATATATGGCCGTTATGGATTTGACGGCTGAGTTCTATTTGCAAACAGTGGACCGGGTTTTCGTGCATCATGACTTGCCGCATGGCACTTATAGGCATCGTGGCGAGTTGGTCGATCCAGCTAAGATTACGAAGACAGCATTGATGACCGTTGAAGGTGAGCGCGATGATATTTCGGGCCTAGGCCAAACTGAGGCTGCGCATGATCTTTGCCCTAACATTCCCGCCGCCAAAAAACTTCATCACCTGCAAATGAAGGTTGGACATTATGGCGTTTTCTCCGGCTCAAAATTCCGCGCTGAAGTAGCCCCTAAGATTAAGGGCTTCTTCCAACAAACCGCAAAATGATTAATCTGCTCGGGCGCATTGCCGCTTTACGCAGCACCCCAGCAGCACCCGAACCTTGTGTGATTGAAGTTGATGGGCGCAATGTGCGCATTGCCTTCAAGCGCAATGGGCGTTGCAAGCGTATGATCATTCGTGTGGCCAAGGACGGTTCGGGTTTGGCGATGACGCTGCCCAAACGTGTTTCGCAAGCCGAAGCGCTTCGGTTTGCTCATGCTTCAAAAAGCTGGATAGCGAAAAACATTTCAGACCGGATGCCAGCTTTGGCTTTCTCTGACGGCATTGTCATTCCGCTGCGGGGTCAGCCTTACAAAATTATATGTTCGGGTGGTAGACGTGGCTTGGTGCACCTCGACCAGTTAGCGGGGGCCATAACAGTGCCGGGCGATCAAGCTCACATCAATCGTCGCTTGACCGATTGGCTCAAACAACAAGCGCTGAAAGATTTGACGCTTGCTTCGGAATATTATGCCCATGCAATGCGGGTCGAATATTCAGCTTTATCAATCCGCGATCAATCGAGCAGGTGGGGATCATGTTCGGCCGGGCGCGCTCTTTCTTATTCTTGGCGATTAATTTTAGCGCCGCGATTTGTGCTTGATTATGTGGCCGCCCATGAAGTTGCCCACATTAAAGAAATGAACCATGGTCCAAGGTTTTGGAGATTGGTTATCACCCATTGCAAACAGGCCAAAGAGGCACGCGATTGGCTAAGGCATCAGGCTCGTGATTTGCACCGCTATGGTCAAGTTTTAAAGGATTAGAGCTTCGGCCAGTCATGTGAATTCAATTGACCGTCTGATGCTCTAACCAATCTCTATGACGCCTCAATAGGTATTTTTTTCGTCTTCTTGTCTTTGTTCCCACGTCGGCTTTTTGCGTTTAGGAGCGGTTGAATCAGGCGCTCCGAAAAGAACATCAAAGATTGATTTTCGCTTTTGGAGTTGAACTTGTTGCGGTGGTGGAGCGACTACCACCACTTGATCTTGGACCTGATCTTGATTTGGAACTTGATCTTGGGGTGTAGAATTTTGGTCGGCTATGTCAGGCTGACCTGCGGGCTCTACGTAGCCTGGCAAAACCGCAACTGCCAAGCCCTGATGTGCTGGTTCCATCACATCGCGCCAAACCAGTGTGGGAAGCGATCCACCTGTCACATTTTTTGTTGGGCTGTTGTCGTCATTACCCATCCACACACCGGCCACCATATAGGGTGTAAAGCCAACGAACCAGGCGTCGCGGTAATTTTGGCTGGTGCCAGTTTTGCCGCCAATGTCAAAATTTCCAAATTGCGCTTTGACACCCGTGCCGTTTTGAACAACGGCGCGAAACAGGCGGTTCATTTCACCTAAATTATTTTTTGAAATCACTTGGCCAAGACCATCGCCTTTGCGCTCATAAAGCACTTTGCCATCGCGCGTGATAATGCGTTTAACCACATAGGGCTGCACCGCTGTGCCACCATTGGCGAAGGGCACATAGGCTGTGACGAGCTCCATGGGCGAGACTTCGGACGTTCCTAAAGCCAGCGATGCATCATGGGTGAGTGTGGAGGTGATCCCAAAGCGCTGGGCCACAGCGGCAACTTTTTCGGTGCCGACATTAACTGCGAGTTTGGCCGCAACCGTATTGATCGATTGCGCGAAGGCTTGCTCCAAAGAAACTGGGCCCAGATATTTCTGCTTATAGTTTTCCGGACTCCAGCCACCGATGCGCACGGGCTCGTCGATTTCAATTGAATCAGGCGTGAAACCACTTTCCATCGCTGCTTCATAAACAAAAGCCTTAAAGGCCGAACCTGGTTGGCGGCTTGCTGCGATGGCCCGGTTATATTGGCTCTTCTGATAAGACTTGCCGCCGATCATCGCGATGACGGCGCCCGTTGGATCCATCACCACCATTGCAGCTTCAGACACATTCATTTTCTTGCCATTTTCAGCAAGGCGTTTTCGAATGGCCTGTTCGGCGTTTGCTTGTATCTTTGGATCGATTGTGGTTTCGATGATAATCGATTGGTCATAATTTTTAACCAGCAGTGGCAGCTGTTTTGAAATCCAATCCACGGCATATTGTTTTGCTGGAAGGCTGGCTTCAGGGGTTACACCACCTGCGGTGTCGACGGCTTCGGCAGCATCATCTGATGTGATGAATTTCGCGTCGACCATGGCGTTTATCACCAATTTGGCGCGGGTTAAATTTGCATCAGGGTTTTTAGCGGGATTGTAGTTGGTTGGTGCTTTTAAAACTGCAGCGAGGCTTGCAGCTTCCATGATGGTGAGTTCGGATGCTGTCTTGTTATAATAAGTGTGGGCAGCCTGTTCGATGCCGTAGGCGCCCGCACCAAAATAGACACGGTTTAAATAAAGTTGAAGAATTTCGTCTTTGGTAAATTTCGATTCAAGCCACACCGCCAGCACAGCTTCTTGAGCTTTGCGCGTTGCGGTTTTTTCTTGAGTCAAAAATAGATTTTTAGCCAATTGCTGCGTGAGTGTTGAACCGCCCTGCACCAAATGGCCCGCCATTAGATTTCGCGTGATGGCGCGAGCGAGGCCAACCGGATCTATGCCAAAATGGCTGCGGAATCTGCGGTCTTCGATGGCAATGACGGCATTGGGCACATATTCGGGCATGTCGGCAATGCGCGCGGCATCGCCGAAAAATGCGCCTTGTTCTGATAACACTGAGCCATTGTTGGCCAACATCATGATGCCTGGCTCGCGCTCAGGGATTTTTAACAGGCCGCGCTCGTTCAAAGAAAAGAAAATATAAGATGTGGCCAGCGCTCCGGCCACCACACCCCAAAAACCGAGCACCAAGCAAAAGCCTATGAGCTTGCGAAAAATGCCGCGTTTCGATTTGGCGCGTCTGTTTTCAGATTTTAAATCATTGCGCACATCAGCAAAAAGCTGCGGCTCTTTGCGGCCCGCCTTTTTTTTACTCTTGCTGCTCCTGAAAATTCCCATTCCGACTCACCCCAAAGCCTGCACTGCAAGTAATACGCCAATGCCGATTTTGGGTATGTTAACAATTAGAACGATCTGTTTGGCCAGCAATAATG
>JAYWEV010000259.1:0-3183 GCA_043779145.1 Aestuariivirga sp.
GTCAAGCAATGGGCCTGATATGCGCTGCTGATAATCTGCCGCACAACGCGGGCCCTGCCTGCAGGTATGGCCAGGTTCACCAGCCATACCGCACTTGCAAGGATTCATCGCGGTGATCAATTGGAACCGCGCAGGGTAGGTGATGTGGTAGTTGGCGCGGGCAACGACAGCCTCGCCAGATTCCATCGGTTGGCGCAACGCTTCCAAAACGCGTGGCTGAAATTCGGGCAACTCATCAAGAAATAATACACCATGATGCGCTAATGCCATCTCGCCGGGCTTAGCGCGTAAGCCGCCGCCAACGAGGGCTGGCATCGAGGCCGAATGATGCGGCGCGCGAAAAGGACGACGGCGCGTTAATTGCCCATCTTTCAGTTCACCACCGAGCGAGGCGATCATCGAAATATCCAGCATCTCGCGGGCATCCATCGGTGGCAGGATGGAGGGGAGGCGCTGCGCCAGCATGGATTTACCAGCACCGGGCGGGCCCACCATGATCATATGATGACCACCAGCAGCGGCCACCTCTAACGCGCGTTTTGCAGCTTCTTGGCCTTTGATGTCTGATAGATCTGGCAACTTCGTATCAATCACAGCCAGATGCGGTTTAGGCCGTGTCAAAACTTGCGTTCCTTTGACGTGGTTGATCAACTGGATCAAATTTTCAGGCGCTAAAATATCGATATCATCGCCAGCCCATGCCGCTTCTGATCCTGAAGCTTTGGGACAAATTAAACCCAGCTCTCGCGCGTTGGCTGCCATCGCTGCAGGCAGTGCCCCTGAAACCGGAAGCAAACCTCCGTCCAACGCCAACTCACCCATCACAATATAACGGTCTAAAAAATCGGGCGGGATCACACCGAGTGCGGATAACACAGCGAGAGCAATCGGCAAATCATAGTGGCTGCCTTCCTTGGGCAAATCAGCAGGCGATAGATTAACCACCAATCTTTTGCCCGGCAAAGCCAAACCAATAGCATGAAGCGCCGAACGCACCCGCTCGCGGCTTTCGGTGATGGCCTTATCGCCAAGCCCCACAACCTGAAACAACACTTGGCCCGAAATAAACTGGGCCTGCACATCAACAGCAACAGCCTCCACCCCCCGAAACGCCACAGTGCCCACACGTGATGTCATAATCCATTCCCCAACTAGAAATAGAGCCTAGCGCGAGGTTTGAATCAGAGTCAAGAACAATAGAGGAACGCACCTGCCTCACTTCGGATGAATAACGCCCTTCTTCAAAACGATATTGCCATATAGCCTAGCTTCGCCGGAGGCGATTATAGCATAGCAGCCTTTCACACGATTATAGAAATCAACGCCCACCAATGTCGTCACATGCCGCTTGGGTTCGTGGCGTTTCACAATAGCCTCAAACTCAGCAAAAATAGGCTGCATGTTTTTAGGGTCGTTATAGGCGGCTGGCCTAAATGCGCAGTCTGGAACCATTTCATCCAGCGGCATCACCGATAAAATTGCATCAAGAATATCCGTCGCCGAATGCCCATCCATACGCACCAAACGCTTGGCATCGGTGTCAGCTGGGTAGTTGCCATCGACGATAGCAATTTCATCTCCATGCCCCATGGCGCGCAGCACCTTGAGAAGTTCGGGCCCGAGCAGTGGATTTATATTTTTCAACATAATTCAAATGGCCTCTTTAAAAAGTATTTCGCGATCAATAATAAAATTTGCAAACAGCGGCAAACTGGCGGCACCCAAAGCCCGGGCATCACGGCCAATAGCTCCTTCGCGCAACGTGAACGAACTAATACCGCTCATGTTTATGTGTTTCAAAGCGTCCTGCGTAGCATGCACCAAGCGCTGTCTGACCGAGGGTGGCATAGCACCATCAATTACAATTTCGCTGCATTCCATAATACCGGCGATAGATGCGCAAGCCTGTGCAATGCCGCGCGCCGCGCGCAAAATCCAATCATCCAAAATTTTGCCTGCGTCTTTCCAATCATCTTCAGTATTCCAAAGCAAGTCGGGGCTTTGCCCATTGTCACGCAAGGCTTGTTCAAGCGTATAGAGTGAAGCTGAGCGAATGAGTTGCTCGGCACCGCCGCCATGCCTTGGCACGGGGATTGAACCAAGTGCCCCCGCATTGCCCGTGCGGCCCTGGTAAAGACTGCCGTTTAATACCAAGCCGCCGCCAATGAAATAACCGACATAAAAATATGCATAATCCCGTGTTTTTGAACCCTCTCCAAACAACAGTTCGGCCGAACAAGCCGCTGTTGCATCGTTGCAGGGATGCACAGGAAAATTACAGAGCTTGGCCACTTCGCCCATTAAATCAAAGTTGCGCCATGCTTCCAAAACTTCATGGCGTGCACCCACTTCCTCTTCCCAGTTCCAAAGCTCAAAAGGTGCAGCAATCCCAAGTCCCGCAATGCGGCTGCGCAACGGCACTGATAAGTGCTGAACCAATTTGTTTATCCCATCTCTGGCAAAGACAAGAAATTGTTGCGGCGTTGGAAAATGATAAGGCTGGCGAATGATTTCACGCACTTTTCCAGCCAGATCAAGCAACATGAGATCGCCCGACCGCCGCCCCACTTTTAGACCAATCGCAAAAGCGCCATCTGGATTTAGTTGAAATGGAACCAAAGGTTGGCCCACTTTGCCGCGCTGTTTATGACCTGCAATAACCAGATTATCGCGCTCCAGCTGGCGCACAATAACCGACACAGTTTGTGCTGAAAGCCCCGTTAGCCTCGCAATTTCAGCTTTTGGCAATTGCCCATATTGTCTAATCAAAGAAAGGGCTAAGCGCTCGTTGTAAAGCCGCACGCCATTCTGCGTTGTGCCACGGGCTGCAGCAGCGATAGTAACGCCATTAGCGCTTTGGCTCGATGTAGGCACAATATTCAACTTTAACGTTTCCCATTTGCCCGTTTGCCGGCATTTGGGCTAGCTTCTCGCAAGCTGGATTAAGTGTCAATAATAAATCAAGCCGATTTACATATTGACTCGGAGCGATTTTTTCGGCCATTATGGACATTGAAAGAAGGAATGGCTTTGCCATGCCGGCTTTTCAAGAACGTAAAATCAGTTTGTAGACGGCGCCATAATGGGGCCGTTCCATGGGAGGATACCTTATGAAATCAGTTTTGAAAGCTGCGCTTGTTGGCGTTGCACTTACTAGCTTTGCTTCAGTTGCATCAGCTGGCA
>JAYWEV010000260.1:0-21686 GCA_043779145.1 Aestuariivirga sp.
CCAGAAGGCCCCTGCCTTGTGGTCGATCTGGATGTGGTGAAGGATAACTACAAAACCTTTGACCGCGCCATGCCCGGCACCCGCATTTTTTATGCGGTAAAGGCAAATCCGGCTCCTGAAATTTTGAAAGCCTTGGCCGATTTGGGCTCGTGCTTCGACACCGCCTCAGTGGTTGAAATCGAAATGGCATTGGCCGCTGGTGCAACGCCAAACCGCATCTCATTCGGCAACACCATCAAGAAAGAACGCGATATTGCCAAAGCCCATGCTTACGGCATCTCGCTGTTTGCTGTCGACTCAATTGAAGAAGTTGAAAAAGTGGCCTGCGCAGCACCTGGCGCCCGCGTGTTCTGCCGCATCCTGACCGATGGCGCTGGTGCTGAATGGCCCCTCTCACGCAAATTCGGCTGTGATCCATCCATGGCCAAAGATGTGTTGATGCAGGCCCATAAGCTTGGACTTGCCGCTTATGGTATTTCCTTCCACGTCGGTTCGCAGCAAACGCGTCTCGGCGCATGGGACACAGCTCTCGCTCAAGCCAAGTCGATCTTCGACGAAATGGCCGCAGAGGGCGTAACATTATCGATGGTAAACTTGGGCGGCGGCTTCCCGACGAAATATTTGAAAGCCGTTCCCGGCACAAACTCTTATGCCAATGCCATTCACGAAGGTTTGGAAAAGCATTTCGGCAATGCCATTCCAGACACCATCATCGAACCGGGCCGTGGCATGGTGGGCAACGCTGGCGTGATCAAATGCGAAGTCGTGTTGATCTCGAAGAAGCATGCCAATGACAATCTGCGTTGGGTCTATTTAGATATCGGCAAATTCGGTGGCTTGGCCGAAACCATGGACGAAGCCATTCGTTATCCAATCACCACAATCCATGATGGTGGCGCTAAAGCCCCATGCGTGATTGCAGGCCCAACCTGTGACTCAGCTGACGTGCTCTATGAAAAGGCACCTTATGATTTGCCGTTGTCACTTTCAGTAGGTGATGAAGTGTTGATCGAGTCGACTGGTGCTTACACCACGACCTATGCATCGGTTGCCTTTAACGGCTTTCCACCGCTGCGTTCATTCGTCATTTAGTTTCATTACTCATTTCGTCACCGTTCAATTGGAGGCCACAATGGTCACAATTCGTGCTGAATTCTCGTCTGATATCGCCCAACGTGAAGTCTTGCTCGCCGCCGCCTTTGGTGTGAAGCGTTTTCGTAAGACATCTGAAAAGCTGCGCACCAACCGGGTGCCTGCACTCGCATTCACAGCTGTGGACGAAAACGGCAAGCTCATCGGCACAGTTCGCCTTTGGAACATCATCGCGGGTTCAGCTGGATCATCCCTTTTGCTCGGACCTTTGGCGGTTGACTGCAAACACCAAAAATCAGGAATTGGCCGCGCATTGATGGAACAAGCCATCTTCGCTGCGCGTGACTATGGCGCGGACTCAATTCTGCTGGTGGGCGACGAGCCATATTATAGGCGCTTCGGCTTCAGCGCCGCTTTGGTCCGCAGCCTTCATCTGCCGGGCCCCGTGGAACGCAACCGTTTCCTCGGCTTGGAATTGGAGCCACAAGCTTTGGACGATGCCGAAGGCCTGGTTGCAGCCAGTGGAGCACTGGACACTGCGGATGCCAGAGCTGCCTAAAATAATTTCAACCGCTATGGAACCTTTTCGAATTCTGTACGTTGTGCAATATGACGCTTAGCGTTGTGCGAGCTTTGGAGTGACCTTGTAATTGCGCATTTGCTGTCTCATCAACGCCCGCTCAGGAAATGAAAGTCAACAGTTCACGCAAGCTGTGGAAGCGGAATTCGCAAAACATAATGTCGATGTCGAGATTATTGAAACAGAAGACGGCAGCGCACTTCCGAGGTTGGCAAAATTAGCGATTGAAGAAGATTATGATACGATTGTTGCCGTTGGTGGCGACGGAACAATCAATGCGGTGGCTTCAGCCGTGGTCGGACGTCCGAATATAAAGTTCGGTGTAATACCGAGAGGCACACTGAACCACTTCGCAGGCGCACTGGGCATTCCAAACGAGTTAGAAAAAGCCGTCAAAACGATTGTTGCCGGATACGCAAAGTCCGTTGATGTCGGTCAAGTGAACGGCAAAATATTTGTTAATAATTCAAGCCTGGGCCTCTATCCGTCGATCGTGAAAATGCGCGAGGGGCTTCAGAAAAAAGGGTCAAGCAAATGGCCAGCAGCTTTGTGGTCGTCGATTAAAATATTTTTTCGATTTCATCGCCTAAGCCTAGATTTGGCTTTCGCAAACGGTTTGGAGAGAACCCAAACAACGCCGATGCTTTTCATCGGTAATAATGCTTACGACACAACAATCCCCAAACTTGGCACCCGTTCATCATTAGAGGGCGGACAGATATGGATCATGATGCCCACATCAACATCAAGAATGGGCTTACTGTCAAGTTTTGTGAAAATAATATTCGGGCGAGAGACTGCAAAAGACGCCGTAACACTGGAAACGAAAGAGCTTACAGTGACCAGTAATCGAGGTATGGAAAAAGTTGCGATAGACGGTGAAGTGATAAGGCTTCAGTCGCCATTCAAATACAAAATCCTGCCAAAATCTCTACGCGTTATCGTACCTGTCTCAGACGCATTGTGCTGAATACAATGCGAAGTTCCCCACCATTGCTGATCTCGCTTATTTGCGGAACTCTTTTAATTTTTTTAACTGCGGCAGTTTGGGCAGGCCTCACCGATGAGGTCGATAAAGCAATGCGGCAACTGGCATTGAGTGCCAATACGCCTAGTGCCGTTATAATATGGAAGAAAATTTCGTTTTTGGCGTCAGGCATAGTCATTGCACCGTTGAGCGTGATTGTGGTGTGTGCTTTTGCTGTTTTAAAACTTCGGCGTGATGCAATTCATTTTGCTCTTATTATGATCGGTGGTGTGATCATTGTAAGTGGCATGAAGCTGTGGATACACCGTCCAAGACCGGCTGAAGTATTTGCCGATACATTGCCCGCATCTTTCAGTTTTCCGAGTGGCCACGCCCTGTTTGCAACTGCATTTTATGTTTCATTTGCGTTGATTGCGTGTCGGGCGATAGGCTCCAGAAAAAGAATTACCGCCGGGCTGGTGGCAGGTGCCCTCGCCTTGGCCGTCGGAATGTCTCGCATATTTTTGGGCGTTCACTACCCGACTGACGTATTAGGCGGTTACTTGGCTGCTGGGCTTTGGATCGCTGTGCTGGAATTGGCCGATCAAAAGTACGGCGGCTGGATAACCAAGCGCCATCCAACATAAAATCGCTGGACATCTTTGTCGGCATCAGCACATGATCATTTCAGTTGAATAAGGGTTGTGAATTGAATTTATCGTCTCCCATGGTGCGATTTGAAAATGTTCAAAAAAGTTACGATGGCGAACATCTCGTCGTCAAAAGCCTGAATTTGGATATTGCCAAGGGCGAATTTCTAACCCTGCTGGGCCCATCAGGATCGGGCAAAACCACAAGCTTGATGATGCTGGCTGGTTTTGAACCGGCAACTCATGGCGAGATTTTTTTGAATGGTAAGCCGATCAATGACGTGCCGCCGCATAAGCGCGGCATTGGCATGGTATTTCAAAATTATGCCCTGTTTCCACATATGACGGTGGCCGAGAATTTGGCTTTTCCACTCGTCGTTCGCAAAATGGCCAAGTCAGACGTGGAAGCCAAAGTGCGCCGCGCGCTTGAAATGGTGAAACTTCAAGGTTTTGAAGCTCGAAAGCCTGGGCAACTTTCAGGTGGCCAGCAACAGCGGGTTGCCGTGGCGCGCGCCCTGGTGTTTGACCCAGAACTGGTTTTGATGGACGAACCCTTAGGCGCCCTCGACAAGCAATTGCGCGAGCAGATGCAGTTTGAAATCAAACATATTCATGAGAACTTGGGCGTAACGGTGGTTTATGTGACGCATGATCAGACTGAAGCCTTGACGATGTCAGACCGGATTGCAGTTTTCAATGATGGTGTAATCGAGCAGCTTTCGTCAGCGGAAGATTTATACGACAAGCCAGCGAACAGTTTTGTAGCGCAATTTATTGGGGAGAATAACCGGCTATCGGGGACAATCACCAAAGTGATCGGCGATATTTGCACCGTAAAGCTTGATAGTGGGCAGGATGTGAAAGCGTTAAAAGTGGTAGGCGGGGGCGTCGGCACGCGGAGCACCTTATCGTTACGACCAGAGCGCATCGAGCTTAATCCCAGCTCTAAGATTTACGATAACATTCTGGATGCCAAGGTGCAGGAAACAGTTTTTATCGGAGATCACGTGCGCCTCAGATTAGAGGTTGCAGGAACTGATGATTTCGTAGTTAAACTGCGCCATTGGACGAACAGCCAACCCATAAAACAAGGCGCAGACATTAAAGTTGGTTGGAACGCTTTAGAGTGTCGTGCACTCAACGAGCAGGCTTCATAGTGGGACAAAGCGGTTTTTAACGTTTCGCAAAAAACGCGAACAAACAGGAGGGATTAGAATGAAATATCTATTATCTACGACAATGCTGGCAGCAGCCTTGTTCTCAACTGCGGCTCTTGCTGATGAGTTAACGGTTGTGTCTTGGGGCGGTGCATATTCTGCAAGCCAAAAATCGGCTTACATTGATCCCTATAATAAAATGGGAAACAAAATTACAGAAACTGAATACAACGGCGAAGTCGCCAAGATTAAGGCCATGGTTGAAGCCAAGTCCATCACTTGGGATGTGATTGACGCAGATACGCCAACCGCCATGCAAGCTTGCGCAGAAGGTGCGCTTGAAATTTTGGACTGGGGTAAGCTTGGTCTTGACAAAGCTAAATTCATTGGAGGCGATCTTCTGGAATGCGCCATTCCAACCATCGTTTTCGGAACTGTGTATGGTTACGACACAACCAAATTCCCACAAGGGCCAACAACGATTGCTGATTATTTTGACACCACAAAATTCCCCGGCAAACGCGGCATGTGGAAGAACCCAACTGTAAATTTAGAATGGGCTTTGATCGCTGACGGCGTTGATGCCAAGGATGTTTACAAGGTGCTTGCTACCAAAGAAGGTGTCGATAAGGCTTTTGCCAAACTCGACACTCTCAAAAAGGATATTGTGTGGTGGGAAGCGGGCGCACAGGCTCCTCAGCTCTTGGCCGATGGCCAAGTGGTGATGACATCTGCGTGGAATGGCCGTTTGCAAAAAGCAATCGATGCTGACAAAAAACCATTCAAAATCGTTTGGGATCATCAGGGTTTGGATTGGGATTGGTGGACGATTACTAAGGGCACACCAAAGCTTGAGGAAGCCTATAAATTTATAGCGTTCGCTTCAGGCGCTGTGCCGCAGGCTGAACAAACAAAATACATCGCCTATGGCCCTGCCAATAAGGATGCCATTCCAAATGTTGCTCCAGCAACATTGCCGAACTTGCCAACAGCACCAGAAAATTTGAAGACAGCGTTCAACGTTGATCCAAAGTTCTGGGCTGATAATGGTGATCAGTTGAAAGAGCGCTTCAACGCTTGGATTGCTAAGTAACAGAAGATTTGGGGTGGGTGAATGTTCCCGCCCCATTTTTATATTTAAATGACAGTTGTTTCCAACATCAATGATGGCGTGATGCGCGCCGCAGACGGCACACCGCTAAAGCGCAAGCTGCAGCAATCGATGCGTGCTGAGCAAATCAAGGCGCTCCTGCTGATAGCGCCATTGTTCATATTTATTCTCTTTTCATTCCTGATCCCCATTGGTCAAATGTTGACGAACGCGTTTTGGGATCCTGCCGTTCACAACACTCTGCCAGCCACAGTTCAAGCGATAAAGAATTGGGACGGCAAATCTCTGCCCGATGAAACAATATTCGCCGCCTTTGCAACGGATATGAAAGCCGCACAGAAAGTGAAGCACGCAGCGCTTGTGGGCAAACGCCTCAACTATGAAATTCCAACGCTAAAGTCGAAAGTGGTCGCCACAGCGCGCAAGCTTGAAAAGATTGAAGCGGGTCCGTGGAGAGAAGCGTTGATTGGCATTGATCCGGTGTGGGGTAAGGTTGAAACTTGGGCTACCGTGAAGCGCGCATCCTCCAGTCTCACACCCTTTTATTTGTTGAATGTTTTAGATTTGAAACAAGGGTCAGATGGCAGCTTGCAAGGTGTTGAAGAAGACCGCGCCGTTTACAAACAAATTTTGTTGCGCACATTGGGGATCAGCCTTTTGGTCACTTTGCTGACTTTAGTGCTGGGTTACCCTGTTGCTTTTCTGCTCGCCACGCTAAAACAAAAGCACGCAAGCATCATGATGATATTTGTGTTGCTGCCATTTTGGACATCGCTTCTGGTGCGCACAACGGCGTGGACAATTTTGTTGCAAGATGGTGGAATAGTTACACAATTTCTGCATGTTTCGGGGATCACTTGGGTTTTAAATGCAGTTGGGCTTCTGCAAGGTGAGCCAGCATTGTTCAAAACCCGTTTCGCCACGGTTCTGGCAATGACACATATCCAATTGCCGTTCACGCTTTTGCCAATTTATTCAGTGATGAAAACCATCTCACCAAACTACATGCGGGCCGCGCGCTCACTTGGCGGAAAGCCAGCTTATTCGTTCGTCCGCATTTATATGCCCCTCACACTGCCCGGTGTTGCTGCGGGCTGTTTGCTCACCTTCATATTATCACTGGGCTATTACATTACGCCTGCATTGGTCGGCGGTGCTGCTGATAATATGATTGCGGGCTTCATCGACAGCGCCATGAATTCTGAAAATAATTGGGGCAAGGCTGCAGCCCTTGGCACGGTGCTGCTGACGGCCACGCTGATCCTTTATTATGTCTACAATAAACTTGTCGGGATCGACAAAATGAAGCTGGGTTAAACGATGGCGATCCCATCCTACTTCACGCGGCAAGAAAAAATCGGCTATTGGGCTTTGCGGGTTTTTGTTGGTCTCGTTTTGCTGTTTTTGATTGCGCCTATATTAGCGATTATGCCCCTGTCATTCAGCTCTGATACCTATTTCAGCTATCCGCTGCCTGGGCTTTCGCTCAAATGGTATGAAGAATTTTTCACCAATGAACGCTGGTATGGTTCACTGCGACTCAGCCTCATTTTGGCAACTTGCACGACCATTTTGGCAACAACGTTAGGCACCCTTGCGGCACTTGGCATTTCGCGCGGCAATCTGCCCTTCCGCGCCACGTTAATGGCCGTGTTGATCTCACCCATGATTGTGCCGGTCATTATCTCGGCGCTGGGAATGTTCTTCTTTTACTCCTCAATCGGGCTGACGGGCACAATTCCCGGGCTCATCCTTGCGCACACTGCCTTGGCCACGCCATTTGTGGTGATTACGGTCACAGCCACCCTCTCATCGTTCGACAAGACATTAATGCGAGCCGGCGAAAGCCTCGGTGCCACCCCCACACAGACATTTTACAAAGTGGTGATGCCATTAATCATGCCAGGCATGATCAGCGGCGCGCTGTTTGCTTTCGTGACTTCATTTGACGAAGTGATAGCCGTCCTGTTCATTGCAGGCCCCGAGCAACGCACATTGCCGCGTCAAATGTTTTCAGGGATCCGCGAACAAATCTCGCCCACCATCACAGCTGCCGCGAGTGTTTTGATCGTGTTTTCGACCTTGTTGCTGATTACCGTTGAGCTATTGCGCCGCCGCAGCGAGCGCTTGCGCGGGGTTCAAAATTAGCTTTTTTGAGGACGCTGGAAGCTAATATTCCGACAGCTTTACAAATTTTTGGCCCCATAAAATTTACCTAAAGTAATGAAATTTAAAAAATTACCATTTCTGGCTGCTTTTATATAAGTCGGCGAAAACTGGGTTTGATATTCGTATTTTTCGCGGTGTGTGCTGCATGTGCATGTAGCAATTGACTATTTTCGAAAAGCACCACGGCTCACTCGATAAAATAGGTTTACGCTTAACCTTAACCCCCTGATATTTTGCTGACAACTGAATGAAATATATTGACTTGCAGATAAAAATGTAACTATAATTTAATATAACATAGTGTGGAATATTTACATTTTGTTAAGAAATTTTGGTGAGGCACGCCAAAATTTATAGAAAATGAAAAGGGGAGGCAAGACCTTTTCATTTTAATGTGGCGGGTAGTGTTAGTTCAGGGACGGGCTGGCATTAAGGCTGATATGGCGACTGCGCAGGAGAAAATGCGCGAAACCTTGTTCCAAACTTGAGTTGATCACTCTTTTGCAAAGAGCATTAAGTGCTTGCGCAGATCGAGTGTGATTAAACAGCGCCGGCGCTGGTCACCTTAGGCAGGCGACCTCTTTCCGGATTTTAGTTTTGAAAATAATGCGCAAATGGACTTTTGTGCAAACGGAGGACTATGTCATGGCGATCATCAATCCAGCACTGAAACCTTTTGTGTTGAATGCAACCGATATCCAATTTTTGTTGGATCAGGTAAAATTCAAGCCACTTTTTGATGTCTCAGGAAACGCGATCATCAATTGGGACGGCACGGGCACAGTCTATAACGCATATGGTGCGATCATTGGAGTAGGCGGTGCGGTCGCAGGCGACGCTGCAGCACTTACTGCCATTGCAACCTACGGAACTTCCTACCAGAACGTCACTGATCTTGCTGGTCTGCGCGATCCTTCAGGTTTCAACAACAATTTGACGTTGGTTCATGCCCATTGGGGCCAAGCCGGCTATGATTTCCCACGCACAGTGGCGGCCATTTATGACAAGTATTCGCAAGAGGTTATCTTGCCGGCAGATACAATATTCACAGCGCTGCCACTGGTAACCAACCCTAACACTGCCATCACGACTAATAATGTTTTAAGCTCTTCCACGAACGGCGGCGGTAGTTTGACTTCAAACAACATCACAGTTGCTAAAAGTGTTTTAGAACAAATTGGCGTTGCAACAGTTGTTTCAGAGGGGACATCTGTCGCCACAAGCGTTCGTGATGGACATCACCAGTTTGTCAATTTGATCGATACAACAACAACAACATCGACAACAACATCAACTTATCTGTTCGATACAACTGCAACAACATCGACGATTACCGATGTATTGCATCCCGCAAACACCGCAACGACGACACAAACCCAAACCACGCAAACAGCGCCCGTTCAACAAGGACCAACTGTTACGGCCACAGGCCCAACTGTTCAAACATTGTCGGGTGGTGAACTTGATACCACAACAATGATCAACGGCCAACTTGCTCATACATTTAAGGGCGTTGTCAGCACTGGTGTCGGCACAGTTGGTACATATGGCACCATTACAAACGGCGTAACAACCGCTGCCAATTATGCAAATCCATGGGACTCAGTTGTCGATTATACGCCGCGCATGATCAGCCGTGTAACAACAACTGCTGATGTAAAATATGATACTTGGGCCAATCATAAATTCTTGGCAGATGGCGTAACTGCAAATCCACTTGCTGCCACTCACGTGCCAAATGAAATCTATTATGATGCAAACGGTTTGGCCACGGTTCTCGATTGGGGCCTCTTGAAAACTGTTGCAAACGGTGGCCTCGGCCAAGTTGATACGCAAGCGCGTCTTGACGCTTCTGCTGGCAAAAATGATCATTTCATTGGTGGTTTGAACCCCGGCGTTTCACCATCAAACGGCTTCTTCGTTTTGTTCGGTCAGTTCTTCGACCACGGTCTCGATTTCATCGATAAAGGTGGTCAAGGTTCCGTTATCAAGATCGCGCTTGCAGTGGATGATCCACTTTACGGCATGCTTGGCCCAGATGGCCGTCCTGTCACATCGATCACCATCAACCGCGCTACGGTTGACCACATGGATGCCAATGGCACGCCACAATATGCCAACCACACATCACCATTCATTGACCAAAGCCAAACCTATGGCTCTGCCAGCCAGGTGACAAACCTGCTGCGCGAGTGGGTTTCTGATACAACAACGGCAGCACCTGGAGATTTCCATGCTGGCATGAACATGTTGGATGGTCACACATTGGCAACAGCATGGGTCAATGGCCATGGCCAGACTGTCAATGACACCTTGCCGACATTGAACGAACTCCGCGCTCACATTTTGGCGACTGGCCGCGATGGTTTGGCATGGGAGGACATTTCAGACCTCCGCAACCGCGATGCAAGCGGCCACGTAACTGCTGGAACCAGCGGTTCGGCCCTGATCCTCGATAGCAATCCACGCTTTGATGATGTGCATTTGTTAAACGGCACACCAGCTCAAGATGTGGTAGTAAACAAAGCGATAAGCACGCTCGACGCATCAATTAAATCACAGTTTGGCAATGCTTCTTATTTGAAAATTGATCCAACAAGCCACAAGTTGACCTTGTTCATGGAAAATCTTCCACTAGGTTCTCCTCCGGGCACACCACACACATTGAGTGGTGCAAGTGCGCTTTATCCATGGGTGAACTTCTCGAACTTTAGCATCACTTCACCAGCTGGTGCAGTCCATGACGCTGTTGGCGAAATCCTCATGGCCTCAGTTGGCGATCACTATATCGCGGGCGACGGTCGTGTGAACGAAAACTTCGGTCTCACATCTATCCACCACATCTTCCACGAAGAGCATAACTTCCAAGTTCAAAATTTGATGGAAGCTTTGCACACGCAAGATATTTCTACAAACGACACCGCACATGCCAAATTGCATGAATTCCAAATTGACGTTGGCAACGGCATGAATGCTGCGGGTGACTATGTCGCCGCCGATCATGTGACCATCTCTTGGGACATGGACAGAATGTTCAATGCCACCAAGCTGATCGTTGAAATGGAATATCAACACGCAGCCGTTGACCAATACGCACGTAACGTAACACCAAACATCCAAGAGTTCGTTGGCTACTCCCCAGACAAGAACCCTGGCGTATCGCTGGAATATGCTCAAGGCGCCTTCCGCTTTGGTCACTCTACTTTGCGTGAAACCATCGACACAATCGACCCAACACACGGCCTTACAGGCAAGATCATGGGTTATGCATTGCGCGATGCGTTCTTGAACCCAGACAAATACGCCGAAATTGGGCCTGCCTCAATTCTGCTCGGCATGTCACATCAACAAATGAACGGAGTTGATGAGTTCGTCACACCAGCCTTGAACCAAGGCCTCCTCGGCCAACCACTCGACCTCGCATCAATTAACATTGCCCGTGGTCGTGATATTGGGCTGCCAGGGCTGAATGATTTCCGTCAAGCTCTGGGCCTCGCGCGCTATACAAGCTGGACTGACTTCGGCCAGAACATGCAACACCCACAATCTTTGGGCAATTTCATTGCCGCCTATTCGCTCGATGGCAATGTGGCCAAGGGCGCAGCTATTGTCGGTCTGGCAGCAGGCATTATTTTGGACGGTGCTGTTGAAGCACTGGGCATGACTGCAAAAACAGCCCTTGCCTTCCTGAACGGTGGTGATCTCGGCTTCAACTTGATCGACACATGGCTCGGCGGCTTGGCTGAAATTCCTCAACCTGGCGGCCTGCTTGGTGAAACCTTCGACAAGGTATTCGTCAACCAGATTGAATCTCTGATGGACGGCGATCGCTTCTACTACCTCTACCGCTTGGCTGGTCAGCAATTTTCTGAAGAAGTTGGCAACGGCCAGTTGAAGGACATTGTTGAGAGGAACAGCGGCCTCACACATCTGAACGGCAATATCTTTGGCTACGCTGATCAATATGTTGATCTTGGAGCCAAGAAAGAAGTTGTAGCCATTGGTGCAGAAGCACAAACAACAGGCAACGAGCATAAATATGGTGATGATGCTGCCGTTGCAGCAGGCACAATGGGCATTTACTCCAATGGTGGCCTTGGCAATGCAAATGATGGAACCAACATCACGCTCAGCTCGACAGTTACTGTAGACAGCAATGGTGTTCTTCATTCCACAACCACATCGCAAACCTATCTGCAAGATACACGTCTTGCCGATGCAACACCCGGCAGTGCCTTCGTGCAAAATGGCGGCGTGAACCTCGACGGAACACCAAATTCTGGTGCCGAATCAAGCGAAGTTATTGTGGGTTCAGCTGGCAATGACTTGATCTACGCTCAAGGCGGCGACGATACAGTTTATGGCGACGGTGGCAACGACATCATTTACGGTGGGTATGGTATCGACCGTCTCTATGGCGGAGCTGGCAACGATGTGATCTACGGTGGCGACAACCCCGATTTGATCGACGGTGGTTCAGGCGACGACATTCTGTTCGGTGAATCGTCAGGTTCCGACATCAACGGTGCTGACCAAATCATCGGCGGCTCCGGCAACGACTATATCGATGGCGGCATCGGCATCGATAAGCTCTCGGGCGGCACCGGCGACGACCACATTCTCGGCGGTCAAGACACTGACCCCTTCACCCATGGTTCAGACGGCAACGACTGGGTTGAAGGCAACTCAGGCGGCGACATTCTCTACGGCGATAACGGCGACGACCTTGTGGTTGGCGGCGCAGACCAAGATCAGCTCTTCGGCGGCTTGGGCGACGATATTCTTCGCCCCGGTGATCCAACCGGCGCTCTCACTATCGGCACAGACGAAGTGCTCGGCAATGACGGCACCGATGTGAATGACACTGGCTTCGACATCATCGACTTCAGCGACACTACGCTGCGCATCAACGGTGTCACCTTCGACCTCGGCAACCAGACCAACCCAAGCGTTACCGTGAATGGCACGCCAACGCAGGTTCAATCATTCCAGATGGATGCTGTCATCGGCTCGGTTGGCAATGATACGCTGACAGGTGATGACGCAACATCTGCTGGCGCAGGTGCTGATGCCAGCATCGCTGGCAACAACTGGCTGATTGGCGGTTCGGGCAGCGATTTGCTGACTGGTTCTGGCGGCAATGACATCATCATTGGTGGATCGATCCACCTTGATCAATTGATCGGCAAATATGAATCGGCAGCTGGCGTGCTTTCAACCTATAACCACAACAACAATAATAGTGGCTTGACGGCAGCAGATATTCTGCAGGATGCGCGTTACCAAGGCGCTTCACATCGTGTTGGTTATCTGGATCAACTTGCAACATCAGGCGTAAATTCCGGCTTCATCGACGCTGCGAATGCTCTTGGTGGAGTTCAATTTGACAAGCACTTCACCGAAATGCTCCGCTCCGACCAGTTCAAGAACCTTGTTCTGGGTGATGGCGGTTCGAGTGCAGGTGACACTGCGATGTTCACAGGTGATTTTGCCGATTATAGGATTGATGTTGTAACTGCAGCTAACGGCCTCATCGGCTTGAAGATTGCTGGTAACGCTGAAACCACTGCAGAAGCTGATGGCACTGATCTGGTATATGGTGTTGACAATCTCAACTTCAATGGCGTGGTCTATAAATCTGCTGCTCTTATCAATGCTGCTGTGACTGTAATCAACCAGAATAAGCCAAGCACAGGTGGAATTGATATCTCTTCATCATTGTTCACGCTGACTGGCAACAACTCGGTGACCGTGAATGCGGTGAGCACCTTGGCAGATCCTGATCTGCCAGCTGGCGTAACCCCAACCTATGTCTGGACACGTGACAGCGGCAACGCTGCCTTTACAGGTGGTACAACTGCCTCGATCGTGGTCACTGGTGGAACACAAACAAGCTACTTCCATCTGACGGGCAGCTATACTGATCCGTTTGGAACTTACGCGTTCACAGCACCAGAAACCTTGGTTGTCGGCAATAACCAAGATCAGAACGGTGCTGGCCCTAGTGGCAACCCAGCTATCCTCGGCACAACTGGCAATGACATCATCTTCGGTCTTGGAGGCAATGACACAATGCGCGGCGGTGCTGGCAATGATGTTTACATCGTCAACAGTGCAGCCGACGTTGTTGATGAGCGGGTGATCAATGTGGGCGCTGGCGTCCAGTCTGCGGCCATTGGTTCAGACGCAGGCGGCATCGACACTGTCAATACTTCTGTAACTTACACATTGGCAGCCTCAACAGCCCGCGGTTCAATCGAAAACCTTGCGTTGACCGGAGCTTTCGATATCAATGGTACAGGTAACAACCTGGACAACGTGATCACTGGTAACGCTGGCAATAACAACCTGAACGGTGCTGGTGGTAACGACATCATCAATGCTGGCGGCGGTGATGACAACATCACTTACGAAGTTTCAGGAACGGTCAATGCGTCAGGCTTTGATCTGATTGACGGCGGTGCCAATACCACACCTGCAGGGGATCGTTTTATCCTCAATGGTTTGGCTGGAGTTACTGAAACATTCAGCATCTATTCCAATACAGATGATTGGGACAATAACGCATCAAACGGTATTCAAAGCAGTGCCTCACATGCTAACTTCACATCGACTTCTGCAATTGTTGTTGCCCGCGATGGCGTCATGATTGCCGGACTGACGAATGTTGAAGAAATCACCATCAACGGCTCCGCAGTTACTGTTCCAACTATCCCTGCCGTAGCTGGTGGTGACACAATCCAAGTTGTCGGTAACTTCACCTTAACTGGACTGAACCGCAACACCATTACTGTTGATGGTGGTGCTGGAAATGATACGGTTGATATTACCAGGCTTACCTCCGACCACCGTATCGTGTTCAACTCTGGTACTGGCAATGACACTTTTCTTGGCACCGTACGCGCTCAAGACGTGGTGAATATGGGCACAACTGTTGCTCTAGACGCTACGACTTCAAGCACAAACGGTGACACAAGCAACCAAGGTCATACGACTGATGTTGAAGATGATACGGATCAAAGCGGTCATACGCCTCCTCCACCACCACCAGCACCAGTTGTCGATCAAACCTTGATCGGTGACGAAACAGCCAATCTGCTGTCCGGCGCAGGGGGCAATGATGTGGCGATTGGCAATGGTGGTGATGACATGATCTCCACTGGCGACGGCGCTGACTTCATCAATGCTGGTGCAGGTGCTGATACGGTTGTGGCTGGTGCAGGCGACGACATGGCTTATGGCCACGACGGCGCAGACACCATATTCGGCGGCGCAGGCAAAGACTTGATCGATGCTGGAAACGGCGACGACACAGCCTTTGGCGGATCCGAAGACGATATGTTCGTGGCTCACACCAACGACGGTTCTGACAGCTACCACGGCGATGCCGGCTCAGACACGCTGGATATGTCAGCAGTCATGGCCAACATCGAAGTGAACTTGGGAACAGGTCTTGCTGGTTGGGCAAAGACTGGCACAGTGTCCGATCAACTCTACTCGATCGAAAACGTGGTGACAGGCTCAGGCAATGACACAATCACTGCTTCAGGCGCTCATAACGTGATCGATACTGGCGCAGGCCATGATAAGGTTGTGTTCCATGCTGCATCAGATGCCAATGGCGACACCATCCTGAACTTTGAAGCTGGCGACAAGATCGACGTATCCGGCTTCATGGGTGGCACAATCAATCTGGTTAACGGCTCAACAGCCGCCGCAGGCCAGATCGCTATAAGCTTCGCAAACATCGGTGGTGAAAACTTCACAGTTCTTCACGGCCACGACGTTAACGACAATACGTTCGAAATCGACATTAAGGGACACCACGTCCTGACTGGCACAGACTTTGCTGCCTAAACAATAAATGCAGACGGAGCAGGGCTATAATCCCGCTCCGTCTGCAATCTAGTTCATATCGGGACAAAGATTCTGAGTGAATAAGGGGATTAATCTACGGCGTTAAATCCGATGAGGCAGAGTACGGCAAAATGAAAAAAGACAATAGCATGGCCAGACGCAGGGCCGCATCTAAGTTAACGGGCGGATTGCGTGGCATATTCGTATTTCTATTCTCGGTTTCCGGCATCATCAACGTGCTGGCCTTAACCGGATCATTTTATATGATGCAGGTCTATGACCGCGCCATACCTTCACAAAATGTCCCCACACTTTTGGCCCTGTCGACTTTAGCGATTGGCCTTTATGTTTTCCAAGGCGTATTTGAAACAGTGCGCAGCCAAATTTTGATACGCGTAGGTGCCGGTGTTGACCGTAAATTGGCACCGCTTGCACATAAAGTTGCAATCGATATGCCCCGCTTCGGTTTTTCCACATCAGAATCACTCGAGCGCGGCCGCGACGTAGATACCGTGCGCGGATTTTTAGGAAGCCAAGGCCCCATTGCCCTGTTTGATCTTCCATGGCTGCCGCTCTATTTGATTTTCGTTTACGCGCTCCATCCTTTGCTCGGTGCATTGGTCATCGGTGGCGCATTTGTGCTGACCATGTTGGCCATTGCCAACGAATTGATGACGCGCAAACTGGCAGGCGTCATGCACCAGGCAACCATTGCGCGTAACATTATCGCGGATTCGAATGCGCGGAATTCCGAAGTGCTGCGCGCCATGGGTTTCAGCGGCCGTGCCGTGGCAAGGTTTGTTGAGGCCAATAAAGAACACCTCGCACTCCAGACCAAAACCAATGACATCTCAGGAACCATGAGCGCCATTTCGCGCATTTTGCGCATGGTGCTGCAATCGGCAACGCTTGGCCTTGGTGCTTACCTGACGATCAATGGTGAAATGTCGGGTGGTTCGATCATCGCCGCTTCGATTGCCGCAACGCGCGCTCTGGCACCCGTTGATATGGCAATTGGTAACTGGAAAAATGTTGTCAATGCACGCGGTGCATGGTCACGCATCATTGATACGATGGTGGCCCTTTCCGAAGAGAAAAAACCACTCAATCTGCCAATTGCAACAAAAACATTGAAGGTTGAAAAGCTTACTGTCGCTGCCCCATCAAACGGTCGCATCCTCATCAGCGAAGTCACATTCGAATTGAAAGCTGGTCAAGCATTGGGTGTGATCGGCGCTTCCGGCGGCGGCAAAACCAGCCTCATTCGCGCTGTAACCGGAATTTGGGCAAGCCTTCGCGGGTCTGTGCGCCTCGA
Organism: Aestuariivirga sp.; assembly: GCA_043779145.1. Lineage (GTDB taxonomy): Bacteria > Pseudomonadota > Alphaproteobacteria > Rhizobiales > Aestuariivirgaceae > Aestuariivirga. Next base: position 16,899 of record JAYWEV010000260.1, read on the forward strand.
TGAAGCAGATCTGACCCAATGGTCAGAAGAATCATTGAGCAAAATGATTGGTTATTTGCCACAAGATGTGGCGTTGCTTGATGGCACCATCAGCGAAAACATTGCACGTCTGGATCCGGAAGCTGATCCAGAATCAATCGTGGCTGCTGCACGCGCTGCAGGCGTTCATGAAATGATCGTTCACATGGCCGATGGTTATCAAACGCAAGTTGGCACCCAAGGCGAAACCCTTTCAGCCGGCCAACGTCAACGCATTGGTTTGGCGCGCGCTCTCTATGGTTCACCATTCCTCGTGGTTATGGATGAGCCCAATTCAAATCTTGACGGCGAAGGCGAGCAAGCGCTCACAACAGCCATTGCCGGCATAAAACAACGTGGCGGCATCGCCATCGTCGTGGCTCATCGTCCAAGTGCACTTGCATCAGTAGATCTTGTTGCAGTGGTTCAGCAAGGCAAGATGATTGCCTTTGGTGGCAAGGATGAAGTTTTGGGTCAAAATAAAGCTCCAGCAGGCATAAAAACCGCTGCAGCAAACTCACCTCAAGTACCCGCGGTATCACTGCCGCGCTTGGTTCCTCAACTCGTAGCAGGGCAGGTATAGATCATGAGCATCATTAACGTCCAAGGCACTCGTTCCGATGAATCGAAAGCAGCCCCTCAGGGCCGCGAGCGTTACGAAAACAAAGACGAGAAGAACCCGTCAAACGCTCCGTATTATGCAGGTGCCGCAATCAGCGCTTTAATACTCTACTTAAAAGAATCAATGGCCGATCCATTTACGGGTCATGGCCCAAGAGAAGAAAAACCATATCACCATCCAAATGATGCCGCACAAAAAGGTAATGGTGAAATTACCGACTCAATCACTGCGGCAAATGGCCAGTTGCAACAAATTGCTGATCACCTTCATAACTCACAAGGCAGTGGAGGCGCGTCCAAACATAAGTCACACCCCTCTTCCACGGTGTTCCCGTCCGATGATCCAGCGTGGAACCCACGTAGTCAATATCATCCGGATTCCATGGACATCCAATTTAAAGGACATTCCTACCTCAGAAATGATGATAGCCTCATCGCCAGAAATTTCTCTGCCGTTTCCACGAACGATAACCGCATCGGCAATGTGAATTCCCCCGCATCGCCAGGTGGTGGCGGGAGCAACAGTGGACCGGTAACCAAACCAGATAAACCCGTAACGCCTGAAAAAAAGCCCGACACACCACCTGTAAAGAAAAATCACGCTCCTGTCGTATCGGGGAAAGTGCATTTGACCGATCAGTTTGCATGCACAAATATTGCAATTGTAATTGCTGAACTTCTGCGCAATGCAACCGACGCTGATGGCGATGTGCTTTCAATTAAGGGCGTTAAGGTTAATGGCGTCCTGCTCCAGCAAGTAGGCGGCGATTACATGTATCACGGCGAGGACGTAGGCCCTGTAACGATCAACTATCTGGTCACTGACGGGAAGCTTTCCGTGGCAGCCACGGCTGAAATTGTGTTTAATGAAAAGCCGCCTATCATCGGCACAGATGGCGACGATATTTTGCTGGGCACAGCATGTGATGACCAAATAAGTGGCGGCGCTGGCGATGACCGGATCGACGGCGGCGCTGGCAATGATGTTATTTATGGCGGCTTCGGCGATGACAGAATCGTGGGCGGCGACGGCAATGATGTGATTTATGGCGGCGCTGGTAACGACGTATTATGGGGCGGCATTGGCAATGATGTGCTTTCAGGCGGTGACGGCAACGATCGACTTTTTGGCGGCTTAGGCAACGACATTCTGCGCGGTGGCTCAGGCAATGACACGCTTTTTGGCGATCAAGGTAACGATGTGTTGATCGGCGGATCGGGCCGTGATTTCATATATGATGGATCGGGCAAAGATCACGTCAACGGAGAAGCCGGCAACGACACAATTTTTGCGTCGGCTGATTCCGAAAATGATATGTTTGATGGCGGCGCAGGAGTGAACAAGCTCAGCTATGCAACCGCCCAAAAGAGTATCGTTTTTGATTTGGTTAAAGGAACAGTAACCGGCGCTGATATCGGCCAAGATAAAGCGGCCAACTTCCAAATTCTGGAAGGTGGTTCAAATAATGACACCTTTGTTGCTGCTATGAAAATACAGATGTCACCACCACCTGCGGCGCACCTTGAAACTGCAAGCCATTCAACGGTAACCGATGACGCGTCTGTTCCACAGGCAAGTGACGACCAATACCACACGGAAGCAGGTGATGATGATGGCCGTGATATTCCGGTTGCAGTCGCCAATGAAGGCAACACTTATCTCGGCGGTGGCGGCACCGACAAGCTGGATTATAGCCAATCCCATCAAGCAATCGTTATCGATATCCCGCACAGCATTGCCCACAGTGCTGGTATGGAAACGGATCACTTCTCATCGATTGAAATTTTCGTAACAGGTTCAGGCGACGACACATTTGTGGCCGCTGGTGCCAATGCGCAAATCCACATGACGATGACTGACGCGCCCGATCTTCCCGAAGATCCTGAATCCTGCGCACCATCCGCAACCGGCGATGAATCAGCCAATGCCATCGACCTTTCAGATCAAAGCAAAGATACAGTGTCAGGGGCAGCAGCCAACCAGCACTTCTCCGGTGGTGAAGGCATAGACAAGCTTGACTACAGCGATGCGAAATCTAGTATCACCATCAACCTCGCCACGGGCGTTGCAACCGGTCAAGATGTCGGCACTGACACATTTGACGGCATCGAACATTTTGTAGGTGGAAGTGCCGCCGACACTTTCGTCATTGGTACGGGCAATCATATTTTAGACGGACACGGCGGAAAAGATATGTTCGAGTTCTTGAGCCCTAACTCAGGCAGCGGTTCATCAAGCTCCACGCAGATTTTTGGCTTTGAAGTTGGCGACAAGTTGCGCATGTCCGCCTATGATCTGTACGACGATCTGTACGATCTAAAAAACCGCAATGATTCCGACCTGTTCAAAAACGGTTATACCGACAAGCAAGACCTTGTGCCTACGACGATGAATCCCGATATCGCCGTTCCCGTGCACATTCGCTTTGCTGCCGTCGACGGGCATCTGACCACATATGTTGAAGCTGACCTCGACCATAACGGCAGTTATGAAACATCCATCGAACTCGACGGTAACCATCATTTAACAATGATGGCCATGCACGTCGCCTAAGCTCTATTCGAAGATTTTACCAAATAGTTTTGGCACGCATTTTGCGTGTAGATACTCATAGAATAAATTTATATTGAATGGTGAGATGTTGGCATGGCCCGTGGCACGAAAAATACGAACCAAAATGCGCAACCCAATTTGGATATCGCAAATCAAAAAAACTTAGGTATCAGGTCGCGAGTGGCCATGGGCTCATTGGCGGCCTTAGTGCTGGTCGGTGGTTTTGGCGGCTGGGCCGCAACAGCAGAACTTTCGGGCGCTGTCGTTGGCCAAGGCCAAGTTATGGTCGATAAAGACCTTCGCGCAGTTCAACATCTTGATGGTGGCATCATTCGCACCATTGACGTGAAGAAAGGTGATGCGGTGCAAGAAGGGCAAGTGCTTTTCACACTCGACTCCACGCAAATGAAGGCAGAAAGCGAAATCATGCGCGGTCAAATGCTGGATCTTTTGGCTAAGCGCCAGAGATTGATGGCCGAGCGCGATGGTGCCTGGGAAATGAGTGTGGGCGAAGTGCCGGAAGGCATCGACCTCGCCAATTCGCGAGCCTTCGCTGGCGAGAGCCGGCTTTTCAAAGGAAATTTAACAAACCGCACCAGTGAAATTGCCCAACTTAAACAAGGCCTGTTGCAGTCGCGTGAAGAGTTGCAAGGGCTTAACGCGCAACTCAAATCCAATACAAAAGATCTTGAATTGGTGCAGGCCGAATTCGACAAAGTGCAAATGTTGCAGAAAAAAGGATTGATCGACGGAACCCGGGTTTACTCAAGCTCGCGCGATCTCAATCGCCTCAAAGGCGAACACGAACAAATCGGCAGCAACATCGCAAAGTCAAAAGCGCAAGCCAGTGAAATTGAATTGCGCGTCTCAGCTGTGGAAGAGCAAGCACGCACTGAGGCTCAAAAACAACTCTCCGAAATTGAACCTAAAATTGCCGAACTTGTTGAAAGGCGCTCCGCAAATGCCAATCGTTTGACCCGCATGGATATTCGCAGCCCCATTTCAGGCATCGTCAACGAAGTTTCAGTAAACACCATCGGCGGCGTTATCACGCCTGCGCAAAAGCTGGTCACCATCGTTCCAGATCATGTAAAGTTACAAGTCGAAGTTAAGGTTCAACCCAACGACATCGACCAGATCTACGTGGGCCAAAAAGCAAAACTCAAATTCACCGCTTTCAGCTCAAGGAAAACGCCGGAAATATTTGGCAATGTCGCCTTCGTTTCTCCAGCCACCAGCACGGATCAATCCAACGGACACGTCTATTACGTGACTCAAGTTGAGGTCACACCAGACGAGCTTGCAAAGCTCGGCGAAAAGAAACTTGTCCCCGGCATGTTGGTCGAAACATTCATCCAAACCGAAAGCCGCACCGCACTTTCATATTTGGTCAAACCCTTCCAAGACCAAATTGAACGAGCCTTCAGGGAAAGATAAAACGCGATCAGCATTTTTGATCGACCCATTATTTTAAATCGTCATTTCCGCCCTCGTGAAGGCTATTAGATTCACACATCTTTTTTGTTTAGAAAAACGATTCCAGTTCAAGTACTTACGAATCTGGATTTCCGTCAATCCAAGCAAAGTCGTATCTT